>CAYPHR010000113.1:0-8729 GCA_964410375.1 uncultured Anaerolinea sp.
AAGAATCAAAAAGCCCCTACGCGTGCCACGAAGTGGTATCGAGGGGATTGAAACGCGGGAAAGCGGTATCGGGGGGATACTGGCAGTTGTGTAAGAATCAAAAAGCCCCTACGCGTGCCACGCAGTGGTATCGAGGGGATTGAAATGTGCATGGACCTAACAGGGACAAACACCAGTTCAATCGAATGTGCAGCGCCCCGACAAGCGAAAGAGAAGACTCCCAACCCGAGGGAGTCTTTTTGTTTAAACCTAAAATATCAAAGGCATCGTCAGTCCATCACCGGCACGCAGGTGCTCGTTGGTATAATTCTTCCAGATACCGTGTGCCGAGCCGGTTCGGTCTTTCAACAATGTCCTCCAATCTGATCTTCAAACCCTTTCAACGAAAACCCCGATACTTGCAAGATGGCAAATTTCGGGACTTCTTATGGGGTTGCGTACTATTGGGGACGTTGGTCCTGCTTGTTGCAGGCTTTCAAAACTTGGAGATCGGAGGGGGAGTCCCTTTGGCGCGGCAGGATGATGATTCCGCTTCGGATCTGACGTTTTTTCCGCCAAGTCAGTTATTCATCATCGTGGCGTACGTATTACTTTTTGTCGTATTGCTGTTGTTCTTTTTGTTTAAACGGCGCAAGCGGGAGATCGGAATCCTTCTGTTATCCATGCTGCTGGTGGTCATAGTTTCCACCCTGCCGCCATCCTCCTTGACGAAAGAACAAAGTCCGATACAAAATGCCGCATCCACAGCGGTCCCTGCGGATGTGATCGTTCCGACGCCTCTGCCTCCCGATGCCGCGCCGCAGGAATTCACGCCGCCTGAGATCTCAAATTGGCTTCTATATCTGGTCAGCCTGTTGACCATTTTGTCGCTGATATTTGCCGTCTGGATGGCATATTATTGGCAGCGATCCCGTCCGCTTGCCGCGCGCGTGGCGCCGCTGGCGGAGATCGGCGAGGCTGCGCGTCTTGCGCTTGATGATCTGGAGGCGGGATTGGATGAACGGGATGCTGTCATTGCTTGCTATGCCAGGATGAACGACGTCGTGATGCGCAGTCAAAAGATCGAGCGGGATACTTCGCGGACTGCGACAGAGTTTGCGATCCGTCTTGAAGAACTGGGACTGCCGGGCAGTTCGGTGCGCCGGTTGACCAGCCTTTTCGAGGCGGTACGATATGGCGCGCGCGAGTCGCGGGCTGTCGAGGTCGAAGAGGCGAAGGAATGTCTTTCCGAGATCGCGCAGTATTGCGGGGAGGCGTTATGAGCTTGAGGCGGCTTTTGGTCGTCGGTGTGGGGATATGTGCGGCTGTGCTGGCATATTTTCTGCGCGATGCGATCAACGATAATCTTATTGTCCCCGCCGCTTATCTGTGGTGGAGAATCGAAATGTATTTCAAGACATTCCCGGAGGACATCTGGTTCAGGCTGGCGGCTGTGATCGTATCCTTGATCGCTTATGCCACCCTGTTCGGCGGGAATCAACCTTCAAGCGACGATGCCCGCCGGGATGTTCAATTGCTGCCGGGTCCTGTGGAGGAGCTGAATGTTTGGCTGCGCCAATCCCGGCATCGTTCCTATTACCGACGGCTGGTCGCTCGTAAATTGGCGAGGCTGGCACAGGCGTTTTTTTTACAGCGCGATAAAACCAATGAAGGCGCCTTGAAACGTTTGGACTGGGACCCGTCCACTGCTGTGGAATCCTATTTCCGGCATGGCTTGAAGGGCTCATTGGGTCCGGGAGGATATACGGAACATGAGGCGAATCTTCTGAGTACGGTTGAATATCTTGAAAAGGAAATCGGAGATCGTGACGATGCAAATTAAAGAAGTCTCTCTTTTGGGCAGACAGGTGGTCGGCGAGGTCGAGCGCGCCATCGTGGGCAAACATGACCTGCTGGTAATGGTGTTGACATCCGCTTTGGCGGGCGGACATGTACTGTTGGAGGATTACCCGGGGCTGGGCAAGACCTTGATCGCGCGCAGTTTTGCGGCTGTGCTGGGTTTGGAATTTAAGCGGATCCAATTCACCCCCGACCTGCTGCCCGGCGACATTACCGGGGGCTATATCTTCAACCGGAATAAAAATGAATTCGAATTGAGAAAGGGTCCGGTGTTCACGCAGATCCTGCTCGCGGATGAGATCAACCGCGCTTCGCCAAAGACCCAATCCGCCCTGCTGGAGGCAATGCAGGAAGGGCAGGTATCCCTCGAAGGAGAGACCCTGCCGTTGGCTGATCCGTTCATCGTCCTTGCGACCCAGAACCCCATTGAATACGAAGGCACATTTCCCCTGCCTGAAGCCCAGTTGGACCGCTTCATGGTGAAGCTTGCGGTGGGGCATCCCAGCGTGACGGAAGAGCGGGAGATCCTGCGTCGAAGGCGCGAGCGCAGGCAGGATGAAGTGCAGTTGCTGCGTGTCGCCGAGCCCGGGCAGATCATGGAGATGCGCGCGGCGGTCGAGACCGTCTATGTTCATCCCGACCTTGAGAACTATATCTCTGAATTGGTGCATGCCACCCGTGTCGACCGCCGGGTGGTGGTCGGCGCCAGTCCGCGCGCTTCGCTCGCCTTCTTGAAATTGTCGCGTGCTTATGCGGCACTGGACAGCCGCGAATATATCATCCCTGACGATATTAAACGATTTGCAACGGCTGTATTGGGGCACCGGCTTGTACTGCAGCCCGAATATTGGATGTCGCAGCGCGTGCGGGATGATGTGGTCAATGATGTGTTGAACAAGGTGGCGGTGCCGGTACTTCAATGAGCCGTTCGGATCTCATCTCCGCATTTGTCTTTCTGTTGTTGGTCGCCGCCCTTTTGAGCATGCAGGGCGGACTGCTGATCCTTGCCATTCCGCTGATCCTTTACCTGAGCTGGGGCATGTTGAGCTTTCCGGAAGAAAGCCATCTGGAGATCAGCCGGTCGATCCATCCTGAAAGAGCGAATCCGGGCGACCTTGTGACCGTGAAGGTTGCCGTGCATAATCATGGCAGATCCCTGACCGAAGCGGTGATCGATGATGTACTGCCGGACGGGGTGACGATGCATTCCGGTTCTTCCCGTCATCTTTTCAACCTGCCCAAAGGGGGCATTGTGGGTTTTGAGTATGTCGTTTCCGCCCTGCGCGGAACATATCATTTCGAGGAAACTCGTGTCGAACTTGGCGATGCACTGGGTTTGACGCATCGCGTCAAACTTCTGCCTGTGCCGGGGCAGTTGTTCATCGTCCCCAATATTCCCCGCTTAAAACATATCGCCATCCGACCACGCCGGACCCGCGTTTATACAGGGAATATCCCGGCGCGCGCCGGCGGATCGGGCACCGAATTTTTTGGCGTGCGCAACTACCAGCCCGGCGACCCGCCGCGTTCGATCAATTGGCGCGCCAGCGCCCGCCATGGAGATTTCTATTCGAATGAATTCCAGCAGGAGCGCGCGGCGGACGTAGGCATTATTTTGGATGCCCGCCTGCAATCGAATTTATTCGCGGGCAAACGCTCCATGCTCGATCATTCCATCATTGCCGTGGCGGCACTGGCGGACGCCTTCTTGATGCAGGGTAACCGGGTCGGGATGGCGGTCCAAGGATCCATGCTGCACTGGACATTCCCCGCCTATGGCAAAGTTCAGCGGGAACGGATCATGCAGGAGCTGACCCATGCTCATCTTGAAGAGGCTCAGACCTTCTCGGGATTGCCTCGTTTGTCTTTCAGCCTCTTTCCTCCGAGATCCCAAATCGTTCTGGTCAGCCCGTTGATCACGGACCCATTGATCGCCGACGATCTGGATGTTTTGATCCAGTGGCGTGCGCGCGGTTATCAGGTGATGGCGATCATTCCCGATTCGGCAACTTTTGAACTGGCGGGACTGCCCAACACGGATGAAACACGCCTGGCTGGGCGGATCGTCTCCCTGGAGCGCCGCGCAGCGCTGCGCCGCCTGTTGCATGCCGGTATTCAGGTCGTGGAGTGGGATGTTGCGAAACCCTTTGATCGTGCGGTCACCCCGTATTTGAGCCGCATACCCCTGGGAGAAATGATCGGAAGGACGCCATGACAAGGCGCGCATTGTTCGCCAGCATTGGGCTGGGTGTGGGGTCGTTCGCACTCGGTTTTGCTAATGCGGGACTTTGGTTCCTTTGTGCGGTGTCCCTGATCTTTGGGGTGATCTGGTTCTACGCTCAATGGCGGAGTTTTAACTGGTTTTCAATGGCGGGATTGGTGCTTGCGGTGATGATTGGCGCGAGCGGCATTTGGTCTGGAGTAAACACCGGTTGGATGTTCGCAGGCGTCTTGTTTTCGCTTTTTGCCTGGGACTTGATCGAGTTTCAGGAGCGATTAAAGCTTGTGTTCGTCAAAAGCGACGCCCCGGCGCTTGAAGCAAGGCACCTGTCGCGTTTGGGAATGCTGGGGGCGGGCGCCCTGCTCGTTTTTCTGATGACGATCGTCCTTGACCAATTGAGAATCAACGTGTGCGGAGTGAATCTATTGGTTCTCGTATTTGTATTTGGACTTGCGCGATTAACCTGGCGTTTGCGCCTGATTTAACCGCATCATGTGCCGTCTTCATGAATTCAAGATATAATCCCATTGTCGTCAGTGAAAAGAGGAGAAGATGCCATGCAAAAGAAAAGACCGGTCAAAGGCAAGGTAAAAAAGTTAAACGCAAGGAAATTTGAGATCGAAAAGGGAGCATTACCGGGAGAGACCAACCTGACGATCGAGTTGTCCGATGACGGCGATTACACTGTTGAAAAACTTGAAGTAGAAGATTTGCCCAAAAACATGCCGGATGGCAGAAAAATCCAGTGGTTCAACAATTTTGAAATAAAAACGAACGGAAAACCCATCAATTATTCGGTCACCATCCCCGGACTTGTCGGAAAAACAAAAGTGGTGGTTTGCGGCAGCGACGGGATACCGACCGAAATCGATGCTGTCAATGGCGTGATCCGATTGACGGACGGCGATCCCGGCATCGGAAAAACGACCTGATATCCTGAATTAAGTTACACTGCCGCCCTTGCCTGCAGCGCGCGCCGCCAGGGGACATTCTCCACGAACATGTGCCGCGCATCGTCCGAGCGCAGTTTCGAGACCTGCCCGTTCATCAGTTCCATTGCATTTTGCAAAACGACTGTGGCGCGCGGGTCTTTTGTTCCCTCGAGGAACGTCAGCAGGGAAAGGTAGATCCGCAGCGGCTCCTCCGCGCCTTCAAAGGATGGGTCTGTTTCCATTTGCAGGAAGACGTGCTCCGCTTCTTTCCCCGCCGCAGCCTGGTCGTCCAATCCCAGATACGCCTCACACAACCCGGCGCGTGATTCGATGGTCAGCATGGCGGCGTTCATTTCCGTTCGGATCTCAATGCTTTTTAGGAAAGATTCCGCCGCAAGGTCGTACTGACGCGCCAGCAGGCGGGCGTAGCCCGTGTTGAAGCAAGCCCAGCCCTCCGCGATGCGGTCACTGGCGGCGACTGCCAGTTCCTGCGCCTTTTCCGCCCATTTGAGCGCCTCTACTGCGTTGCCTTGCCCGTATGCCGCCGTGCTCAAGTTGACGTAGGTGTACATCTCCTCCAGCCGCTGACCCAGTTCACGCGCGATCTTCAACGCCTGCTCGTAGTAGGTCATTGCCGAGAGATAATCCCCCAGGAGCCCTGAAAGCCAGCCCAAATTGGCAAGGATCAATCCCTTGCCGCGCTGATTGCCGTGTTCATGAAAGATCGCCAACGATAACTGGAAATACTCGCGTGCGGCGTGATAATCTCCCTGCGAAACACCGACAGAGATGGCAAGGTTGTTTAGAACCTTCGCTTCCAGATTGCGATCCCTGACCTGTTGCGCGAGCGCAAGCGCACTCTCTTGATGCTGGCGCGCGGCGGTTGGACCCTCCAATTCCAAAGTGACCAATCCCAGGGCGGTGAGGGCGTAGGCTTCACTGTGCGGATCGTTTACTTTACGGGCGTACTTCAGTCCATCCTCGGCATACCGTTTTGCTTCGGTCAATTTACCTGTGTGGGTGAGCGCATCCGGCAGGACGATCTGCAGGGATAGCAGGGTTGCATTATCGCCCGCCGCCTTTGCCAGTTCCTGTGCCTGAAAGGCATATTTCACGGCGTTTGGATAATCCCCCGTCATCGAAGAACGGTATGCCTGCCTGGTGAGGACGCGCGCCAGCAGACCATCGTCAGCAAGATCCCGGGCGAGCGATTCCAGCCGGGCGAGATCATCCACCTGTGAAGAGGTATCGCCGCGATTGTGGGAGCATTCGGCGCGTTTGATGAGCAGTTCGAATTGCGTGAGCAGGTCATCGGCTGGGACGAATGCCAGGGCGCGGGTGAAGTAATCGGATGCCTGCCGGTTGAGATATGTGCTCATGGACAGATCCCCAGCCAAAGTCAGGTAATGAAGCGCTTTGTCCCGCAGTTCTGCTTTCCCGGCGTGGAACGCCAGTTCCCCGTAGTGCGGTTCAAGGTCATCCTGATAGACTTCCTCGAGAGCGGAAACCGCCAGTTGATGGAGGCCGCGCTGGCGGGAGACCAATTGCATGGAGTAGGCGGCGTCACGCAGGAGCGCATGGCGGAAGATGTATTCGATCTCACTGAGCGGCGTCCAGATGTTCGCGCGCTGCGCCTGCCCAACATGCTCGGGCAGTTCGGCGGGACGGTGGAGCATGGCGGCGAGCACGTCCACTTCGAATTCGCGCCCCAGCGCCGAAGCGGTTTGGACGGTTTCGCGTACCTGCTGTGAGAGCCGGTCGAGACGGGCGATCATCACGGCGCGCACATCCACCGGCAGGGAGCTGGATGCGGTTTTATCCGTAGTGTAATGACCGCGCTTGTCGGTCTTCAACATTTCGCTTTCCATCAGGTAACGCAAGATCTGCTCGATGAAGAACGGATTGCCGTCTGCGCGTTCACTCAGAATGTCCTTGAGCGAGTTGGAGATTGGCGCGCCAAGGATCTCCTGTGCGAGTTTGCCGAGATCGTCCGATGAAAGCCTGCCCAGATCGATGCTGTGCATGGGCGCAGTATCGATGACTTTGATGTCATTTTCAGGGCGCTGTGTGGCAATGATGGCGATCGGATATTCCCTGTCTGCGTCGGCGATCAGGGTGCGCACGAAATAGGAGAGGAAGGAGTTGGTGTCATCGTCCAGCCAGTGGATGTCTTCCATGAAAAGGATCAACGGTCTTTGCAGGCTTTCCGCCCGGAACAGGACGCTCAACGCGATGAAAGTATTTTCGTAGCGTCCCTTGGCATCCAGAATTTCATACAGCGTGTCGGGATGAGAGATATTGACCAGCGCCGCCAACACCGACGCGGTGCGCATCAACTCCGCCGAAAGTTGTTCGTCGGGAGTGGCTTGGGCGAGTTCCTCCATGCGGTTTTGAAAGGTTTTCCAATTTTCATCATCAGGTTGACCATCCAGCACTCCAAAGCGTTTTTTGAGCCATGCCTTGAACGGGTGGAAGGACTGCTGGATCATCTCCTCGGTCTGGAAGACGACCCAATTGACGGGAAAATCATCGAAATAATCGGAGTGCTGGAAGGCATGTACAAAACGGCTCTTCCCTACGCCTGCTTCACCGCGCACGATCATCACACCCGCATATCTGCTTTTGCGTAACGGCTCCAGAAAGGATGCCAGCGTTTTTAGTTCGTTTTCGCGTCCGATCAGTTTGCCCTGATAGATCTTTTCTTCGATCTGTTTTCGCTCCGCCAGCCGCCAAACGTGTTGTGGTTCAGAAAAACCCTTTAAAGTAAATTCACCCAGAGAAACGAGATTGAAGAACTCTGCGGCGCGGCGGGCGACCTCATCATCCAGCCAGACTTCATCTTGTGAAGCGTGTTCCATCAGGCGGGCGGCAAGGTTGACGCCCCAGCCGTAGGCGGTGTAGTCTTCGCGCATGGGAGCGCCCATGAAGCCCGTGTACGCAATTCGGTAGGTGATCCCAGCCCGTAGTGGAATCTGGGTGCGCTCGGCGAGTTCCAGCACGAAATTCAAAGCGTATTCGATGTCCCGTTCCCTGGCAACGGGCGCGCCCCAGAAAAGCAGCAGGTTGAAACCTTTGTCGCCGAGGTCGGGGCGCAGGAAAAATCCGCCATATTTTTCCTGCAAGGCGTACACTGTTTCCATGAACGGTTTGATCAGCGCGCCATCTGTGATGTTGAGTGGAATGTCAATGAAGAGGTTGACGACTTGCCGAAACTCACCGATGCTTGGCAGGCGCGAGACAGTGTGCGGGAAGAAAATTTCCGTGACGGCTTCATCCACTTCCGTTTGGGTGAACGAAGCGGGCGCAGGCAGGTCAAAGCGGATGTTCGTGAGGCGGTGGCATTCCGCTGCATGTTCTATGTCCACCACATCCCTTAATATGTTATAGGATGCGGTATCCAGCGTGATATCGCCCGGCATCGAGCGTTTCTCGGAGAGGACCGCGCCGTTCAGGCTTTCGCCGCGAAACCAGTAACTGGCATGCGCATTGTCTTTGGAATTGAATATCTGCCACTTCGTTTCGCCATACCCCATGCCTGATTTTACGGAGAGATGGAAGGTCCCGTACACGGTCTTGATCTGCGGATTTTCGCTGATGTGTTTTTGGATCGCGACCAATGCCGCAAGACAGCGCCTCACTTCCTGATCTTTGACCTGATCGGCGGGGAAAACGGCGTTGAACGCATCCCCGGCATACCCGACCACAAAACCGCCGTACGCGTACACGGTATTGACGAG
>CAYPHR010000114.1:0-8655 GCA_964410375.1 uncultured Anaerolinea sp.
GACTTTTTATTTTCTTAACGCATCCCTCCGGACCTGTAACCTGACCTGATAAACCGGAGTCTCCCCGAAGGCGGGAGATGAGCTATCCCTTTTGCATCCTTCGCAGTGCCAGCAGGGCTGCTACATTAAAAAGTACGGCGGTCAATGCGACAAACATAAAGCCGAATGGCTGGTAGATGATCCCCGAAAGAAATGCTCCGAGTGCACGCCCGAGGGCATGCCCGGTGACGTTCATTGAGAGCATGGTCGCCCGCGCCGAAGGGACAAGTTCCGTCATCAGCGGGATATGGCTGACGAGGACATACTCAAAGGTGATGTAAAAGAGAAAGAGACCGATCAGCGCGCCGGTCTGGGTTTGACCGATGAACGGGAGCAGGATCGCCGCCAGGGCATTGCAGACCAGTCCAATGGTCAGCGCGAGCGGTTTGCCGAGACGATCTGTTGTCAGGGCAACCAATCCCTCCCCACTTAATTCCGAGATTCCGATGACAGCCGAGGCTCCTGCCAGCGCAATAATTTTCAATCCAAACGAATCTTCCAGCCAGACGCCAAAAATGACGTTGACCAGTTCGTTCGCAGCGCTTGCCCACAATGCAATGGAAATCCCAGCCAAAGCAGGGATGGACGTCAGAACAGCGCGGTAGTTATCGCGTGAATTAGGCGTGGAATCGTGATGCGGATCTTCTCGCGGAACAACGCGCCAAACTGCGAAGACGATGACCAGCCCCAAGATAGTGAAAACAGGGAAAGGCGCAGACCAACCGAAGCGGTCGATCAGGAATCCCACCACCGGAACGCCGATGATGAAGGACATGGACCATGCTACTTCGGTCACGGCGAGGGCGGTGCCGCGCTGGTGATAGGGGATGCGATCGCCGAAGTAGGCTTGCATGGCGGGATCGAACATGTATTTGCCGACCATGGCAAGCATGAGCGCGATGGCAAGCGTCCAGAAGGAGGGGAAGATGGCGACAAGCCCAACTCCAAGCGTGAAGACCACGGCGCCGGTCAACATGCCGAACCTTCTGCCGAGGCGGTCGGAAATGGGTGCAAAGAGCGGACTGGTCGCGCCGATCAGCGAACGGATGGTCATCAATTGGGACATGGTGGAAATTTCCACACCCAGTCCGCGCGCGAAGACCGGCAAAAAAGGATACACCATCCTGTGGGCAGTATTCAGGATGGTGCGCAGGAACATGAATATGATGAGTTGGAAGCGAATCCGCAAGTTTTATGCCTTTTCAGGTTGGATGCGCAGGAAAAGTTTTGTCAGGAAGAAGCCTGCGACCCAAGCCAGCAGGTTCAGCGCGACGAAAAAGAAGATAACGTTCCACAAGCCCGAGTTGAAGATGGGGGATGGCGGCGGGTGCATCACGTTTTCCGCAGTGGAAAAGATGACCCGTAGAATGATAATAAAGAGGATGTTTGCCAGCGATGTCAGCCATTTGGTGTTCATCATCCACAAGCCGATCTGAAGCAGCACACCTGTGACAGCAAAGGTCATGGCAAGGCGGAAGCGCGGCTCGGCGAGGAAGAGACCGTTCCAATTGGCTTGCATGGCGAGCATGGAAAGCGGCAGGTAAGTGACCCAGAAGACGATGCCTGTCCGCCCGAGTGCGGCGCTCCAGGCGTGGAACAGGTCACGTCGCAGGAGCAAGCCTAAAAGTCCGGCAAGAGCCGCAAGAATGAAGGCGATCTCGGCGGTCAGCACCCAGGCTCCGTGTACGTATACGAGGCGGACGTTCGCTCCCAGCGACTTCTCTTCTGGACCGAAGAGGGTCAGGATGACGATCGCAAGCAGGGAAATGAAGAATGGAATGAGCGGGGATTTGTTTTTGAACATGGCGCGAATTGTACCCCCAGAAAAAGTTTTGATGTTACTTTTTTGGAGACAGGAAGGAATGCATGTTTTTGAGCATTTGCTTCCATTCCGCTTCCGCATTGACCTTGCGATGGATCTGCGCAGCGCGCTTTTGCATGATCTCCATGACGCGTTCGTCCTCGCCCGCATCCAGCCAGAAGCCATGGTCGTTCTCGGCACAGGTGTCCAGTTTCAGGTCGTAGAGACGGTATTGGAACTCATCCAGCGCCATTCCACAATGTGGGCAGGGATGGTTGGTTCTGGTTTGAAAATGAACAAGCGAGCCTTTGTGTTCATCCTTGTTGAAGGTGATATCTTCCAGTTGATCCAACTCGTGGAAATCCAGCCACATGCCGCGGCAATGCGGGCAGGAGTCAACTTCGATCATTCCCTTGTAGAATTTTTTGACAAGTTCGGATGTACATTTTGGGCAGTTCATGTTGACCTGTCATTGCGAGGGCATCAGCCCGAAGCAATTTCCTGCTTTATTTCTATTACTGCATTCACCAGTTCTTCCGCCGAAACGTCATTCGGCGACATATCCAGCCAAACCAAAAACTCGGCATTTCCTTTGGGACCCAGCAAGGACGATTTGACCAATCCACGCAAACCGAAGCCTTCATCCTTTGCATATTCCAGAACTTCCAGGAGAACCCGTCTGTGAATTTCCGGGTCGCGGATGACGCCGTCGCCGCGTGAGACTTCCTTTTTGCCTGCCTCGAATTGAGGCTTGATGAGAGCGACGATTCCACTTTCCACTTTCCATTTTCCAATGACCGGCAACAGAACCTTCAATGAGATAAAAGATGCATCCACTGTGACGAGATCGATCTTCTCCGGCAGGGATTCGACAAAACGCGCGTTGGTCTCTTCCATAACGACCACGCGCGGGTCGTTGCGGAGTTTCCAGTGCAGAATTCCCTTGCCAACGTCAATCGCGTAGACTTTTTCTGCGCCGTGCTGAAGCAGGCAATCGGTGAATCCGCCTGTGGAAGCGCCAACGTCCGCGCAGGTGAAACTGCTCACGTCAATCGAAAATGTCTTCAGCGCGCCTTCCAGTTTTTCGCCGCCGCGCGAAACAAAACGCGGACCGGTATCCACTGTCAGTTGAGCATCAGGTTGAACAGTGGTGGCAGGCTTGAGCGCGACCTGACCCGCGACGCGCACTTGTCCCGCCATGATGAGCGCCTGGGCTTTGGCGCGCGAGTCTGCCAATCCCTTGTCAACCAGCAAAACATCCAAACGGATTTTCGACATGAAAACATTGTATCAGGTAAAATATCACCCATGTTAAATGCACTGATCAAGACCATGCGCCCGCGACAGTGGGTGAAAAATGCCTTTGTGTTCGCCGCGTTGGTGTTCGACAAGCAACTGTTAAGCACCGATTCGTTCCTGCGCACTCTGGCGGGCTTTGCGTTGTTCTGTTTGATCTCATCCAGCGTGTATATTTTCAACGACATCGCCGATGTGGATGCGGACCGCAAACATCCCGAAAAGAAAAAAAGACCGATCCCTTCGGGGAAACTTCCCATTAGCATTGCCTGGGCTGCCGGTATTGTGTTGATGCTGGCGACCATTATCACAGCCTATTTCCTTTCACCCGGTTTCGAAGCGGTCATCATCATCTATTTCCTGCTCAATGTGGCGTACACGAAATGGCTCAAGCACATTCCCATTGTGGATGTGTTGGTCATCGCAGCGGGATTTGTCCTGCGCGTCCATGCCGGTGTGACATTGATCTCCGTCGAGCGGTTCTCGCCCTGGCTGTACGTGGTGATGACGCTTTTGGCGCTTTTCCTCGGTTTTGGAAAACGCCGCGCCGAACTGGCATTGCTGGCGCATGGCGCCGGGGCGCATCGCAAAGTGCTGGATGGCTACACCCTGCCTCTCGTTGACCAGTACATCATGATCGTTTCCGGCACGACCATCGTGGCATATTCGCTCTACACCTTCTCCGCGCCCAATGTCCCCGACAACCACAGCATGATGCTGACCATCCCGTTCGTGGTGTATGCCATCTTCCGTTACCTTTATCTCATTCAAGTCAAGCATGCAGGCGGCGCGCCGGAGGAAATCCTGCTGACCGACCGTCCATTCCAAATCGCAATGCTCCTGTGGGGAGCCGCCGTCCTGGCGATCTTCTATTTCTCGTGAAAGCCTCCGCGCCCGGCAAGATCATTCTTTTCGGCGAGCATGCGGTGGTCTACAACCGCCCTGCGCTCGCTGTTCCTGTCACGCAGGTTCATGTGGATGTGGAAGTCCGCGACTCGAACTCTGCGGGAGTCTGGATCCACGCCCCGGTCATCGATCTGCATGCCGAACTTTCCACGCTTCCATCCGACCATCCAATTGGTTCGGTTATTCTCGGGCTTTTGCAACGCTTTGGCATTTTCAATCCCCCAGACTTGGAAATAAAAATAGATTCCACCATCCCTGTCGCCTCGGGACTTGGTTCCGGCGCGGCAGTATCGGTGGCGTTGATCCGCGCCATCTCATCCTACTTCTCTTATTCCCTCACCAATGAACAAATCAACAGCCTCGTTTATGAAAGCGAAAGACTGCACCACGGCACGCCGTCGGGGATAGATAACACGGTCATTACCTATGCCATGCCTGTGTACTTCATCAAGGGTCAGCCCATCGAGACGTTCAAGGCGGGCAAGCCGTTCACCATCGTCATTGGCGACACCGGCATCCCCGCACCGACGAAGGAATCCGTGGGCGACGTCCGCCGCTTGTGGCTGAGGGATTCGGTGTATTACGAAGACATCTTCGATGAGATTGCACAACTCGCATTGATCGCACGCCGCTCCATCGAAAGCGGAAAACCCGAACTACTGGGCGAGTTAATGGACCAAAACCATGCCTTTTTACAACAACTGACTGTCTCTTCGCCGGAATTGGACAGGCTGGTGGACGCAGCACGTAACGCTGGCGCGCTCGGTGCCAAACTCAGCGGGGGAGGTCGCGGGGGGAATATGATCGCACTGGTGGAGCAGGCATCGGCGGAGTCCGTGGCGGAGGCATTGATGTCCGCGGGGGCTGTGCGGACGATCATCACGGAAGTCAGTTAGCAGATGAATATTCTTGTCCTAAAATTGATCCTTGCGCCGATCATCATCGGTTCTGCCAGCCTCGCCGGGCGGCGCTGGGGACCTGCCGTCAGCGGTTGGATCGTGGGCATGCCGCTGACATCGGGACCGGTGATCTTTTTTGTGGCGCTCAGCCACAGCACTGCTTTTGCGGCGAACGCATCATTGGGTGTGATCAGCGGAGCGCTCTCGCTTGTTGCCTATGCCCTGACGTATTCATGGCTCGCCACGCGCTTCCGCTGGCAGGTCTCCATTTTTGGAAGCCTGTTCGTTTTCTCTTTGCTGACGCTTTACTTGCAGGGCATCACTGTTTCGCTGTTCCCCATCGTTGCGCTGGCGGCTGTAGCGATCGCGGCGGGATTATGGTTCATGCCCAATGATGTTGTCGTAAAGAATAACGACAAAAAAATCAGCCGATGGGACATCCCTGCCCGCATTTTTATCGGCACGAGTTTTATTCTGTTGCTGACGGGAGTTGCGCCGCTCATCGGCTCGCGCATGACCGGTTTGCTGACGACCATTCCCCTGTATGTCACCATCCTTGCCATCTTCGCGCATCGCGATCACGGACCGGCGGCAGCGGCGCATGTCCTGCGCGGACTGCTGTATGGCATGTTCGCGTTTCTCGGATTTTTTCTGGTGTTGAGCCTGTTGATCGAACATTCCAGTTTGGGGACAGCCTTTGGCGCGGCAATACTGACTGCGCTGGTTATTCAAGGAACGACTTTGTTCATCCTGCGAAAACTGCACAGATAATCGCAGGGACGCGGCGGGATTCGATATATCCTTTCAGGATTACTCAACCACCGTGCGCGTCCCTGCTTCATTTTTGCAAAACACTTTCCTATTTTCCGTACCACATGCGCGCCATTAAATTATCCTTGCGGATGAATTGATGATACAGCGCCGCGCCAATGTGCAGGGCGACCAGCGCCAACATTATGTAAGCCGCATTCCCATGAATAATCCGTTCGGGGTAAACAAACAGATCTTCGGGCATGGTGCCGTTGCCTGCCAGGATATTTTCCAGTCCATAGGCTTCATCCAGTGAATCACCTGTGAACAACATGCCGAACGCACCGACATAAAGAAGGAAATGCGTGATTCTGCCGATCAGGTTCAAGGCGGGATGACCCGCATCCGCTGGGGCAGGGCGTTTGAATAAAAAGCGGGTGGCGATTCGGGCAAGGATGACCAACCCAAGTATGATGCCTGTCCATTTGTGGATGCCAAGCATCTGGGCTTCCTGCGCATCCGGTGTGCGGGAAAAAACAAAGAAACCGGTAAGCAAAGGCGCGAAGACCAGCAAGGCGGTCAACCAGTGCAGGGTGACGTGAACAGGGTGGTATCGTTTGGGTTTCACTTCAGCAGACATGAATTCTCTCTCCTTTTTGGGGCGATGATATTGTCAATAGAACCCCGCATTTGCACAAAGGTTTTACAAAAACAGCGGAGAGACATGCTCTCCGCTGTTCGATATTACAGTTCGCTGGCTCGTCTCGCAATGCGATCTCTCGCCCGAGCAATGAACTCACTCAAAGCGAATCCATTCTGCTGGCTTCCATCGCGGACTCTTAGCGAGATCTGACCTGCTTCCATCTCGTTCTTGCCGACCACGATCATGTACGGGACCTTCATCAATTGCGCCTGGCGGATCTTTGCATTCATGCGCTGGGAGGACAAGTCCGCGCTGGCACGGATGCCGTTCTCGCGCAATTCCTTCGCAATCTTCTCGGCATACTCATTCTGCTCATCCGTGATGGAAATGACGCGCACCTGCTCAGGCGAAAGCCACACGGGGAAATTGCCTGCATAGTGTTCGAGCAGGAATCCGACCATGCGCTCGTGCGTCGAGAGCGGCGCACGGTGGATGCACAGCGGCATCTCGTCGTGCCCGTCCTTGTTCGTGAACTTCAGGTCAAAGCGTTCGGGTTGCGCAAAATCCACTTGGTTCGTGGCGAGTGAAAACTCGCGTCCGATCACGCTCCAGATCTGCACGTCGATCTTGGGACCGTAGAACGCGGCTTCGTCCTCGACTTCCACGAAGGGGATGTTGCCGTTCAACATCGCGCGGCGCACCATCTCCTCCGTTTTCAGCCATAGGCGCTCATTATCCACGTACTTTTTGCCAAGACCAGCCTTGCTGTGTTTCGAGAAACGCATCACATATTTCTCGATGCCGAACAACTCGAAGTATTTAAGATACAGGTTCACCACAGCCAGAAATTCCTGCTCGAACTGATCCTCCGTGACGTAGATATGCGCGTCGTTCATCTGCATCGAACGGACGCGCATCAAGCCGAACAATTCGCCCGATTTCTCGTAGCGATAGCACGTCCCATACTCCGCGAGGCGCACGGGCAGTTCACGATACGAACGTCCCTTCGAGCCGAATATCTTATGATGCATCGGGCAGTTCATCGGCTTGACGTAGTACTTCACGCCCTCCAACTCCATCGGCGGATACATGCTTTCGGCATAATACGGCAGGTGTCCAGAGCGGATGAACAGGTCTTCCTTCGTTACGCTCGGCGTCTTGACACGGTCATAGCCAGCCTTTTCTTCCATTTCCTTGGCGAGCTTTTCCAATTCTTCGATGATGATCCCACCGTTCGGCAGCCACAAAGGCAAGCCGGGACCAACTTCCTCATCGAAGATGAAGATCTCCAGTTCCTTGCCCAGCTTGCGGTGGTCGCGCTTCTTCGCCTCCTCCAACTGGTGCAAGTATTCTTCGAGTTGTTTCTTGCTCTCCCACGCTGTACCGTACACGCGTTGGAGCATTTTGTTCTTTTCATCGCCGCGCCAATATGCACCTGCAATGGACATTAGTTTGAAGGCATCCTGTTTGATCTCCTTCGTGTTCGCCACATGCGGACCGCGGCACAAGTCCGTGAACGTATCCTGCTGGTAGATCGAGATCTCGGGCTTTTCCTTGAGCGGCTCTCCGTACTCGTCGAATCCGCCTTTTTCCAAGCCTTCGATCAACTCCAACTTGTACGGCTGGTCGGCAAAGATCTTCTTCGCCTCCTCCGCCGAAATGACCGTCTTCTTGAACTCATGCTTGCCCTGCACGATCTGGCGCATCCGCTTTTCGATGGCTTGCAGATCTTCCGGCGTCAGGTTGCGCGGCAGGTCGAAATCGTAATAGAACCCGTTCTCCACGGGCGGACCGATCGAGACTTTTCCGTCGGGGAACATCTCCAGCACGGCTTGAGCCATAACGTGTGCCGCCGAGTGACGGATCTTATACAAATACGACTCTTCGTATTTTTCCTGAATCTGTGACATTTTCGCTTCCTTTCTTAATTTTGGTCTGTTCCTGCTTCCCGGACATTTACGCACCTCGAAGGGAAGCAGACCAACCTCCGAGGCGCCGACGAGTGTGGGCAGTCATGGCGACCTCCTTAAACAAAAATCCTCGCCCGAACACGGGGCGAGAATTCAATTCACGCGGTTCCACCCGATTTACCTTCCGGGGGTTGAGTAGGGCGAAGCCCGTATCGAAACCACCGTTGAGTATCTCTTAAGCCTCTAACGGAGCAACCCGTTCCGCTTACTTGCATTGGCGCAACATGTTGCGCCCCTACGTTCTGCTTCACGCTCGCGAGTGGTTTTCTGCGGACATTCCTGTGAAGAAACTCTCAATCTGCGGCTTCTTCTCCCTGTCAGGAAGCGGACCACATACTCGTCTCGGTCAAC
>CAYPHR010000115.1:0-8585 GCA_964410375.1 uncultured Anaerolinea sp.
TGTCATTGCGAGGAGCGCGATAGACCAACGAAGCAATCCTCATATTTAACAGGAGATTGCTTCGGGTCTCGCCCTCGCAATGACAATTATTCTTCCACTAAAAAGATGTAAAAATCCTTGCCGGCGAACGCCGAAGTATAGCGTCTAAGTTTACCGTTCGGGTAGAGTTCCTTAAGAATCCTCTCAGTTTCAAGGTCGGTATTCCAGAACATGAACATCTTCGGCGCGGGGATATCCACACTCTCGCCAAGCCGGTCCTGCCACATGGCGAAATCGCGGTTCGGCACGCCCGCCCACACGCCCGGCAGGCGCGTATCCACCCAGAACGGATACGGCACGATCCAGACCGTGTCCGTTTGCCCGTACTGGTCGCGGAACTCGCTCACCACCCTGCCCATCTCCGCCGTGTTCCAAACCGCGGACGTGTACTGCGCCTGGAATTTATCGAACACAAGATTGTAATTTGAAAACGCGGATGCGGCGAAGAGCACGCCCGTCAAGCCATAGGCGATGACCTGCCGCCTCCTGTCCGCGCCGAAGCTTGATACAAACCCATCGAGCGCCAGCGCGCTGACAAGGATCGCCGTCACCGCCGCGCCTCCAGCGCGGTTGAGCGCGGGATTCTCGCCCGGGTACGCCAGCGAAAGCACGGACGGCAAAATCAAAATGGGAATGGAAACCAGCAACAGCAAGTCGCGCCAATCCCGTTGACGGATGTAACGCACGATCAAAAAGACAACACCGAGCAGGAACAACGCCGCAGTGACAAAATCCAACGCGGGGCGATTCGTCACGGAATGTACCCATATCTCGCCGTCATTCCAGTTGAACAATAACAATCCGTTCTTTAGGTTGGAAAGGAATATTTGCCATGCCGGTCCCGGCAGCGGATTTTCGATGTCGCTCAGGCGGGAGAGGGCGCGGTAGCCGAACAGGTCGGGACGTTCTATGGTATATCGCAGAAGCGGCAGGAAGATGAAGAGCGAGACCACTACAACGATCATGAGCCACCAGAACGCCTGCTGACGGTTTTCCTTTGAACGCAGGTGTAAAACATAGATCAGGAATGCCGCAACGACAAGGATCGGCACAATGCGGAAGGGACTGTATCCATGCAAGCCGACGCCCAGAAAAATGCCGCAGAGGATGAAATCGTTCCGGTTGCGGGTGCGCAAGCCGCGGGTCAGGTAGAGAAGCGCAGGCGCGAGGAACAACGGATAGAGCGGGAAGCGCAGTCCGATGCGTGAAATGACGTTGGGCCAGTAGGCGATCCCAAACAGGAATAACGCAAACAACGCCACGCGCTCGTTGCCATACTCCCTGCCGAGCAGATACACATAGGGAAGTGTGAGAATGCCGAGCAAGACCGTGCCGAGTTTCAGGCTGAAGAACGAAAAGCCGGTGCCAAAGACCTTCGCCACGAGCAATGTCCAATACATTTGGAAGGCTTCGCGCCCCGTGTTGCGCTCGAAGAAGATCAGCGTTTCCCCTTCGGTGATCTCGTACACATCGAGGATTTTTTCGGCGTGGTCGCTGAACGGCTCGATGGGAATCGCATCCAGTTGATACAGCCGATAGAAAACGGACAGCCCGAAGACCGCCAGCACGAGTCCGCTCCACAGTATTTTATTGCGGCGCGATCCCGGCGCGGATGACGACTCCGTTTTGGGAACTTTTATCCAGAAACTGTATGCAAGCAATGCAATGGCGGACAGCCATAATAACGTGTTCACGACTGTGAAGTAACCGTCGCCAAAATCAACGAATGCCACCGCAGCAAGCACAACCGCCAGAAGCAAAGGGATCAATTTCACTGTCAACGGATCGGAGACCTGCCACGAAGCCGGCAAGGCGGGCAAATGCCACTCGTTGGCGCGATACGACCAGATCGCCGCGCCGATCCCCGCAAGGGCAAAGATCAATGCAAAGAGTCCATGACGGTTGGGCGGTTCCACCAATAACTGCGCCGCCAAAACCAGAAAGAATGCCAGCATTGCCCGCCACGGGAACGTCCCTGCGCGCGGCGGCTCTTCAGACCTTTCCACTGCCACAGGCTGGGCAGTCTCCTGCGCCAGCGCCTGATTAAGTTCTTCACGCTTGCGCGCATCCCACAGCGAGCGGATGAAGTTAAAGAACGAAGCCCAATCCTTCGTCACGGATTTATACAGATCGAGGACAGTCGGTTCCTGTTCGGGAGCGGTATTCGTGTCTTGTTCCATTACTCTCTCAATATTTACGAATTACGGATTACGCAACCGTAATCCGTAAGGGCGATTCTATACGATTTTCCTTATTTTTTCCTTGCAATCACGATAATACTTTCCCCCCAGCGCATTGGCAGGAAGACAATACCCGTGATCGCTTGAAACCCGCCGAGCGAACCAAAGAACAATTTTTGGATCTGCCTCGGTACAAAACGGATGTACGGCACATCCCAAAAGCCGTCTGAGAACACGCGCACAAACTCAAAACCCGCATCCCGAATCAACTTCAGCCATTCTTGCGGCTCTTTCAACGAAATATGCGTCGGGTCCTGGTAGCCGATCCACGCCTCGCCCTTCCACGGCTTGAGCAGCGATCCCAAATTCGGCGTGGCGAGGATCAGAATGCCGCCCTTTTCCACCACGCGCCCGATCTCGTTGATCGCCTTTGCCGGGTCGGGCAGGTGCTCGACAATATGCTTGATAATGACAACATTGAACGCGCCGTTTTTATACGGAAGTTCCTGCGCGGATGCGGTTTGCAGGGATGCAGTTTCAGAAAACTCCTTGGATTGATTGACCGCCCAGTGATTCAAGTCCATGCCGTACGCTTCGAACCCCGCCGACAACTGTCCCACGAGATGCCCCATGCCCGATCCCACCTCCAGCAGACGCGCTCCGCGCCGTCCATACCGCCGCGCCAGCATGGCGAAGAACCGGTTCGACCACCAATACATGCTGTATTTGGCGAAGGTGATATTGGCGTAGGTATGCGTGGAAAAGTATTTTTCGTCGAAAGACATGGATAAGAACTCGATATTCGGTTTCCGATATTCGAATATCAAATACCGAATTATCTCTTTCTGGCAATATAGAATGTGAACGTCCCGTCCTCAACGGGTTCGGGAGATGCGTATTTTTTGACGTAAGCTTCGGTCAGCGCGAGATTCCATTTGGTCGGGGAGATGATCCATTTCCCGGTGAGCAATTTGGCAGCCACGGAAGGCAGTCCAAAATAATGCCCCCATTCTAACACGCGCATCGAAGCGGGCGAAAAATAATGCCACCAGCGTTCGAGCGTGAAGCCCGCTTCATTCAGGCGTTTTTCCCACACATCCGGCTCATCCGCGTGATGGACGCGGGAGATTCTGCGGAACCAATTTTCATATGGTTTGCCGAAAATTTTCGTCAATGACAACGTGGAAAAGTAGCGCGTGTTCGGTACGCAAAAATAGAACGGCGCGTTCGGTTGCAGGACACGGGCAGTTTCTTTAAGTACCGCATCGATATGCGGAATGTGCTCGAGCACGGAATTGCTCAGTCCGCTGGCGAAGTGATTCGTGGGGAACGGCGTCTGTGAGCCGTCCGCTTCGACGAGGGATTTGTAGGCGTTGTACTTCTTCGCTTCGCGCATCGAAAACCGCCATGGGTCCAGCCCGACATCCAATTTATGGTCAAAGGTCAACGATGCGAAGTGACCGTCACCACAGCCCACGTCATAGACGGGGGATGGAAGCGGCAGGTCCTGATAATAGGATGACTCGATCGCCCGTAAAAATCCGCGGAAGTAGGGCAGGGAACTGATGTGGAGGAAAAGGAAATCTTTGGACAAATCGATCATTTACTTTCGACGGAAGGTTTAACGATCCAATATGCCAGCGGACCAATTATCGGAATGGCGCAAATAATAAGGACCCATATTCCAAGTGTTGTGCCGCTTAATTTCTGCTTTCGAAGATCGAACAGTGAAATGATTGGCAGCCCGAATATTAAGATGATGGCAACCAACTGCAGGAAGAACAAGCCGAAATTAATGCCCATGCTTTCCATGTTTTATTCCTTTTTCTTCATCAAACGCTTGAACAACATTTCGTATTCCTGCGCAATGGAATCCGGGTTGTACGCCTTGTTGATGGACTCAATATCGCCGCGGTATTTTTTCTTATTATCCAGCACTTCGAGGATGGCGCTTGCGAGGCTCTCAGAATCCCCGATCTCGGAGACGACGCCCATGCCGTGCATCTTCACGGGCTGACGCACGCCCGGCAAAGCCGAAGGCACACTCGGCACGCCGTTCATCATCGCTTCGATCTGCACCAAGCCAAACGCTTCGGTCGAGTTGAGCGATGGAACGGTGATGACATCCAGATTGGGATAGAACGCCGCCATTTGCACGGGGTCGAGATTGCCTAAAAATTTCCAATGTCCGCGCAGTTCATATTCGCGGATGCGCGGCATGAGCCGGTCTGAATATGCCTGCTCGCCCATCACGTTTTGATATGTCCCTGCAAAGAGGACTTGCGCCTTGGGGTATTTCTTCAGAATGACCGGCAGCGCGTCGAGCAGGACCTCGACTCCTTTCTCGGATGCAAACCTTGCCGCCATACCGATGACGGGATTGCGCTGTTTGACGAGGTGTGTCTCGGCAAAGGCGGAAACCGCTTCCGGTGTGGCTTCAGGCAGTTCAACGGGAGGCAGGATGGGGGTCAGTTTTGAGGCGTAGCGCGAGAGATAGGGCGAATTGTCAGCGTAATCCTGGGTGTAGGTCACGATGTGATTCGCGAGACGTCCCGCCATGTTGTTTTGAAAATCCACCACTGCGTTGACAATGCGATTAAAGAACGTGCGCGGAAGTTGGACGTCGCAGTGATAGGTGAGGACGGCGGGCTTGCCGAACAGCCGCGCACGGAAGGCGACGCCGGGCGCATCAAATTGGGGGAGATGAAGTTGGACGACATCATGCCCCCAGACAAGTTTTGTGGCGACAAGGCCAAAGGTGGGCGCAAGCACGCCTTTGCTGACGCGCGCCGCAACGGGAACGCGGACAACTTTGACTCCATCCATGATCTCTTCACGAGGCAGGGACGGGTCGTACTGTGTGGTCATCACCGTGACTTGATGTCCGCGTTTGACGAAGGCGCGCGCAAGGCGTTCTGCGTAAATAGTTAATCCGCTGGTGTGCGGACGATAATAGGTGAGAACAGTGAGTATCTTCATTTGGTTTTTCGTCTTGTTGTGTCCGTCGTTTTTTGCTGATATTGCACCTGGATCGGGTAGGGAATCTCGATCTTCTTTTTTTCGAATGCCGTTTTGATGCGGGTCAACGCATCATCCTTTGCGGCGACAGGCGATGCAATCGCTGTGTCCTCCCAGAAAAACACGGTCAGGTCGATGGATGATGCGCCGAAGGTGTGGAAGAGCACGAGCGGCTCAGGCGCATCGACATATCCCTTCACATGTTTCAATTCATTCAAAATGGTCGTGCGGACGATTTCGGGATTCGAGTTGTATGCCACGCCGATGGGTAATTCGACCCGGCGCAAATCGGCGCGCGTGTAGTTGATGATGGGTTGGGAGAGAACATCCGCATTCGGCAGAAAGACAATGCGCCCGTCAAGGGTCTTCATTTCGGTGGTGCGCAAACCGATCTTCAACACGGTCCCGTCGTGCCCGGCGATCCCCACCACGTGTCCCACCTTGAACGGCTGTTGTACAAGCAGGATGACGCCCGAAACAAAATTCTGCATGATGTTTTGCAGCGCGAAACCGATGGTAAAGCCGACGATTCCCAGACCGGTCAGAAAGGCGGTGACGTTGAAAAATTTCTGCAATGCAGTGATGAAGCCAAGGATGATGATCGTCCATTTCAGCGTCTTCGTCAGAAGATGAATGACACCCGTCTCTGCATTCTGACGTTGAAGCACACGCTGTAACAGGCGGCTCAAAAATACGCCGGCATAATAACTGACAACAAGGATCAGGAGCGCGGAAAGGATATTAGGGATCGAGTTCGCAAAATTTTCCGCCAGGGTTTCGAAAGATTCCTGCATGGTACGCCTCTAAAACAACGCCTTGTTCTGTTTCACCCAATCGAAGAGCATCTTCACGCCTTCGTCCACGCCGATGTTTGGCTTCCAGCCAAGTTCCTGTTCGGCTTTGGAAATATCAGCATAAAAGACCTTCTGGTCGCCGGGACGCCAGTCGCCGCGCGAAACTTCGATGGTATCGCCGATCAAATTCTCCAGTTTCGGTCCGAACTCCGCCCAAATGGACATGACATTATCCGGTCCGCCGCCAAGATTGTAGACCCGTCCTTTTGCAACGTCGATCTTCTCAATGGCAAGGTCATATGCATTGAGCAGGTCTTCCACATGCAAAATATCGCGCACCTGTTTACCGTCACCATAGATCGTGATGTTGCGTCCCATCACGGCGGCAATGATGAACCATGCCACCCAACCCTGGTCTTCGATGCCAAACTGACGCGGACCATAAATGCACGATTGGCGGAACACGACTGTCGGCAGGTCATACATGCGCGCGTAATCACGGACGTACTGGTCACCGGTTCCCTTCGAGCAGCCATACGGCGAGTGAAAATCAAGCGGCTGGGATTCGGGACAGCCGTTCACCAGATCCTTGTACCGCCAGCGGGTCGGCTCTTCGAACAGTTCCACATCTTCCATGCCGCCATACACTTTGTTGGTGGATGCATACAAGACGATCGGATTTTTTCCGGAAAGCCGGGCGGCTTCCATCACATTGAACGTACCCAGCGCATTGGCTTCAAAGTCATCCCTTGGATTGGTAACCGACGTGGTCACCGCCACCTGACCCGCGAGATGGACGATAACATCCGCGCCCGCGCCTGCTTCGGTTATTCTCGCGGCATCTTTCACATCCCCAACAACCACATCAAAAGCTGATTCGCCGAATTCAGATTTCAGCCATTCCAAATTACGCGGAGCGCCGCCGCGCGAGAAATTATCGTAGATGGTCACTTTTTCACCGCGTTTCAACAGGCGGTGAACGTAATTCGAACCGATAAACCCGGCGCCACCGGTGACAAGATACTGTTTGGTCATAAAATGTTTATCCTATTATTAATCCACAGATTACGCCGATTGCGCAGATGGGGATCAAAAATCGGCATAATCTGTGTGATCTGCGGATTTACCTTAATATCGCCTGCGTGCGAACAATCGTACCATCAACAGCCCAAAGACGAACCCGCCGATGTGCGCCCACCATGCCACACCGCTCATGTCCGCGCCGCCGAGGGCAAGCCAGCCTTGGAATAACTGGGAAATAAACCAGAAACCGAGGAAAATAAGCGCCGGCAGTTCGATGATGGTAAAGATGAAGAGAATGGGAACGAGACTGGCGATCCGCGCGCGAGGATAGAGGACAAGGTAGGCTCCCAGCACACCGGCGATCGCGCCGCTCGCGCCAACCATGGGAATGTTGCTGGCTGGGTACAGGAAGGCTTGCATCAAAGCGGCGGCTGTCCCGCTGAGCAGGTAGAAGATGAGATACCGTCCGCTGCCCATGCGGTCTTCGATGTTGTCGCCAAAGATGATGAGGATCCACATGTTGCTGATGATGTGGAACCAGCCGCCGTGCAGGAACATGCTGGAGAGTATCCGGAGCCAACTTTCAGCGGAGTCTAATGCCAGTTGGGCGGGGACCAGCCCCCAGTCCAGGATGAAGCGGTGGAGTTCCGTCTCGCCCAATGTCAATTCGTAGTAGAACACGAGTCCATTCAGCAGGACAAGCATCCAGTTGATGATCGGAAATCTGCGCGAGCGGACGGTGTCGTAAAGAGGGAACATTTATTCGATTTCTTCTGCCTTGTCTTTATTCCTTAAATTCATCAGTTGCTGGTAGACGCCGGAAAGGGTTTGCCCTTCGGTCATCAAGCCGATGGTGCCGATTACACCGCTGTTCAGGTAATTGTACAAGCGTGCCGTTAGGGCTACCGCCAGTGATGTGGACTGGTCGCCTGTGAAGATAGTCAGCGCCGCGCTGACCGCGCCTTCGAATGTGCCGACCGCGCCGGGCAGGGCAGGGATGGCTCCACCGAACGCCGCCGCACCGAGGATGAACAGTGTCCATTCGGGCTGTGCCTGCGGGAAAAATGCCAGCGCGATCAGATAATACGCCACCAATGCCACGAACCAGTTGATCGTCATCCAGAACAAGAAGCGCAGGAATCGCCAGCCGTCGGTGAGCACGCTCAGCCCTTGGAAGAATGATTCAAGGAAACTGCCCCCAAATTTTTGCAGGGAAGGAAAACGCGCGCTGAGTTTGTGGAACACATCCAACGCCCACTGGTTGTTGCGCGCCAGCACATACATCATGACCAGCCCAATGAGGACGATACCGCCGACGATGTAGGCGATGCGTTCCGAACCTTCCGCGCCGACGACGAAGGGCAGGGCTGCCAGCAGGATCGCGGCGGAGAAGGCGAGGTCCACGACGCGTTCGATGACAATGGTGGGCAGGATCTCGCTGAATTTCAATCCGCCCGATTTGCGGCTGAGCAGGAAGGCGCGTCCGATCTCGCCGAGGCGGAAGGGCAGGAAGTTGTTGAGCAGATATCCT
>CAYPHR010000116.1:0-8554 GCA_964410375.1 uncultured Anaerolinea sp.
AGGGTGAGGGAGAAGGCGGCAAAATATTCAAAGAGAATCTTCCAATTCCTGACAAATTATTAACCCGTGTTCGCGAATTACGCCAGAATGCCACCGACGCAGAAAAACTTATGTGGAATCTTCTTCGAAACCGAGGCGTTCACGATGCAAAATTCCGAAGGCAACATCCACTGGCTGGTTATATTCTCGACTTCTATTGCCATGAAGTAAAACTGGCAATTGAACTGGATGGAAGCGGTCATCTTGAAAGCAGCCAGGCAGGATATGATGAAGAGCGCACAAAGATTCTGAATGAACAAGGCATCAGAGTTCTAAGATTCTGGAATACTGATGTTCTGAAAAACACGGAGTCGGTTTTGAACGAGATTTGGATTGCTTTGGAGGATGCTTTATCAAACTCCCTCATCCCCAACCCTTCCCCCGAGGGGGGAAGGGAGCAACTTCCGACAAAGCACGAAATCGCCGTCCATACTCTCAACAACGTCCTGCTTCCCGCCATGAAAGAAGTCGGTGACAAGTTCGGCGCGGGCGAGTTGATCCTGCCCTTCGTGTTGCAGTCCGCTGAAGTAATGAAGAAGACCGTCTCACACCTTGAGAACTATCTCGAAAAGGTCGAAGGCGTCAGCAAGGGATTGGTCGTGCTTGCCACCGTCTACGGCGATGTGCATGACATTGGCAAGAACCTAGTCAAGACCATTCTCGCCAACAACGGCTACGACGTGATCGATCTCGGCAAGCAAGTCCCTGCGGAGACGATCATCTCCAAAGCTGTTGAGGTCAACGCGACCGCGATCGGTTTGTCCGCGTTGCTCGTGTCCACATCGAAGCAGATGCCGCTGATCGTGAACGAACTCCAGAGACGTAAACTCAACTTCCCGGTCCTGATCGGAGGCGCGGCAATTAATCGCCGCTTCGGTCGCCGCATTTTCTTCACCGAAGATGGCGAAGCGTATGAGCCGGGCGTCTTCTACTGCAAGGATGCCTTTGAGGGTTTGGAGACGATGGATGCACTCATTGATCCCAACCGTAAGCCTGCCATGCTTGAACAACTCCGCAAGGACGCGGATATGGAAATGAATCGCGCCTCGCAAACGCCCGATCATCGCAAGACAGAAGGCACACGCTCGAACATCGTTCCTGCGCCGATTTCCCTGCCCGCAAAATTGGGTCAGCGCATCGTTAAGGACATGCCGCTCGAAATGGTGCTAAAACACCTTAACATGAACGAGTTGTACCGCCTGTCGTGGGGTGCGAAGAATGCTCACGGTGCGGCATGGGAGAAATTGAAGAAGGAATTCGATGCCCGTCTCGCCAAGATGACCAAGGAGGCGCTCAAAGAAGGCTGGCTTAAACCGCAGGCTGTATACGGTTACTTTGCCTGTCAAGCCGATGGTGATGACCTCATCATCTACGAGAACGCGGAAAACAAAAAGGAGATCGCGCGCTTCAGCTTCCCGCGCCAGCCCTATGATGACCACCTCGCCCTCTCCGATTATTACGCTTCCGTCGAGTCGGGACAATTGGATGTCGTCGCCCTGCAAGTCGTCACCGTTGGGCAGGAAGCTACAGAACGATTTGAAAAACTGCAAGCCGCCAACGACTACACCGAAGCGTACTTCACCCACGGACTTGCCGTCCAAACCGCCGAAGCGACTGCGAACTACCTCCACGAACACGTCCGCCGCGAACTTGGTCTTACCGAGGATCAAGGCAAACGATACTCGTGGGGTTATCCCGCCATTCCCGAACTCGAAGACCATTTCAAGGTCTTCCAGCTTCTGCCCGCCGCCGAATCCGAACTCGGCATGAGCCTCTCCATTTCGGGACAATTGATCCCCGAACAATCCACCGCCGCCATCATCGTCCACCACAAGGATGCCAAGTATTACAGCGTTGGAGAGTCAAGAGTTGAGCAGTTGATGAGATAAATGTCTAAAAGACAGAGGGCGCGCGCTGCCTGCGCGTCTCTCTGTCTTTTAGGTTAAACTTGCAATAACGATGAAGAAATCCCTGCAAACAACGTTCAAAATCTGGATCGGACTGACCTTACTGATCATTCTCAGCCTCATTGCCATCTACCTCCGCAATGGCATGGATGGACTCAATCTATTCATCCAGCAATGGCCCCTCTCCAACCTGGCGGTGACGCTTGCCTCGACCGCCATCACATGGCTGCTTGCGGGTGCGCTGTTGTATTTGCTTACTAATGAAAAAATAAACAAAGATAATCTCTGGCTCACCGCTGGTTTTTTCCTCGTCATGTTCGTGTACCTGAACATCCTGCGCGAACGCTTCCGTTACGGCGATTATCACTACTACCTCGATGCCGCCATCGCGCTTTCAAAAGGCGAAGCCCTCCCCGCCACCTATCTCTACCTTCCCCTGTGGGCGACCCTGATCCAATTCATCGTCTCGCTCGGCGATCAGGGCGTGATGATTGTTCTATGGACTCTCAACATCATCGCCCTCGCCGCTTTCTACTTTCTACTTTCCAAGGTTCTACAACGATACAACTTCTCAAAACATCTTTCCGTCATCATCACCGTCATCTTCCTGCTCATCAACACCCCGCTCATGCGGACACTGGGCTTTATTCAGGTCAACATGCTCGTCATGGATTTGATCTTCCTCAGCCTGCTGACCTACCCAAAGAACACGCTTCTCTCCGCGCTGACACTTGCCCTTGCTGTTCATCTTAAGACGTCGCCTGCGGTCATCGTCCTCGCCTTCCTGCTCGAATTCAACTGGAAGTGGCTATTCTGGTTCGCGGTCAGTTTCCTGCTCATCGGCTTGTTCCCTGTGGCGGTCAATGGAGTGTCACCGTATTATGATTATTTCAACAACGCCTTTCTGCTCACCCAGCTGACCAATACGAACTTCCACGACACCTCCTTCGACTCGTTCTTCCGTTTCCTCAATCCCTTCTTCGGCATCCAGATCGAAACGACCCGCATCATCATCCTGCTTGCCAAAGTCCTTTTGCTCGGCGCGACTCTCTTTGTCATGGCGCAGAATGTCCGCGAACGATCTTTTTCAAAAGAGAACCGCCTGCTCAATGCCGCGCCTTCTCTCTTCGTCTTCATGACGCTCGGTTCTCCCATCGTCTGGGACCATCATGGCATGTTCGTTACGCTCGCATTTCTCCTGCTTTTCAAACGCATCCACACCCCCGCGCATTGGATGATCTTCCTCTCCATTTACTTCTTCCAATTCATGCTGCCCTCTTTCGACTTCTTCCCCTGGTCCTACGGGCGTCTCTTCGCGCCGATGATCGCGCTCTGGCGGATGTATGTCACCCGCAAGGAAGAAGAACCGACGCCGTCGATGGTCAGTATCAGCCATCGGCTTGAAAAGATCGCTTAAGAATCCGCCATGAGCAAATACAATCCCGTTTTTATCATCCTTGCATTGGGGCTGTTGATCGGTGTGTTCACCTTCGACCGCTACGGCGAAAGCTGGGATGAAGAGTCTCTGCAAAAGTATGCGGTCAAATCGCTTGCTGCGTACAACACCTGGTCTGGGCAAGGCGCGGTAAACCTTGGCAGGGAAGACCTGGCATATTACGGACCGTTCTATGTCATGCTCGTTGAAGACCTTGCCACCAGATTATCCCTTGCCATCGACACACATCCCACCGACATCCGGCACTTCCTTTATTTCGTTACCTATCTCGCAGGTGTCTTTGCATTCTATGGGCTAGCCGTCCGCTGGCTGAAACAAACTCCCGCCATCGGCGCAACCCTTCTTTTCATGAGCCAGCCCGTCCTGTGGGGGCACGCTTTCATCAACCCGAAAGATATCCCCTTCCTTTCTCTTTTTCTTCTTTCCATTTTTTTAGGATTGAGATTCTTCGACCTGCTCGAAACGATCCAGAAAAAAGAAACGGACCTTCGTTCCAAACGAATATCCGCGCTTCTGACCGCGCTCTGGCTTGTTTCTGTTTTCTCGCTTTTCATCTTCACCCAAGCCATCCATGACTACATTGCCAGCCTTGTCCTGTCCGCGCAGGCTGGCAATACGAATATTTTCACGCTCATCGCCAAGAATATCGCCGCCGTTCCGGCAGAGACGTACACCCGGCGCTATTTTCTGCTCTTCCTTCAAGTCCGCATGTACTACACGTTGCTTATTACCGCCCTGCTGCTTTTTGCATGGTATAAGTTCCGTCCCGATCTTCTCAAAACCTTTTTAATCATTCTTTTGCCCGCTGTTTTTCTTGGTTTCGCAACCTCCACGCGCATTCTTGGTCCGTTTGCCGGGTTGATCGTGGCATTGTTCGCATTACAGAAGAAAGGCAGGCAGGCGCTTCCCGCGCTTGCCATGTACGCTGTGGTCGCCATGATCGTCACGTACCTGACTTGGCCCTATCTGTGGATGAACCCGATCGGGAGATTCTTTGAAAGCCTGAACGAAATGTCGCTGTATCCCTGGGCTGGAGTGACCTTGTTCAATGGCGTCGGGTACAAGTCAACGGACCTGCCGTATTCCTATCTACCCGTCCTGCTCGGCATTCAATTGACCGAACCTGTCTGGGTGTTGGCGATTGCCGGATGGATCGTGGCAATTGTCGGCGGAGTGAAGAAGCGCGGACTGGTCGCGCTGTCACTCCTGTGGTTCGTCATCCCGCTTATTGGATTTATCATATTTCGCGCGGCGTTATACGATAACTTCCGGCAGATCCTGTTCATCCTGCCGCCGATCTTTTTGATGGCGGGCGTTGCGATCGAAAGGTTGAAGAACGTCAACTGGCAGATCATGCTGATCTCGGTGTGTTTGATCCCGTCCGCGGTGGGGATCGGCGATCTGTACCCGTATGAATATATCTACTACAACAGTTTTGTCGGCGGCGTGAATGGCGCGGCGGGACGCTTTGAAACCGACTACTGGGCGATTTCCTATCGCGAGGCGGCGGAGTATGTGAATGACACTGCCTCGCCCAATGCGAACATCTGGGTGGAGGGACCGGCACAATCATTCTCGTTGTTCGCCCGCGGTGATTTGAAGATCTACTCGGCGGGTGAAACGGACCGCGCCGAGAGTTATGAATATGTGATCGCGACCACCCGCTATGGTTTGTATCAGGTATCTTATCCCGATGCGGAAATTGTGCATCGGATCATGCGCGAGAACGCGGTGCTTACCGTTATAAAAAATCCTTGAAAGAGAAACCATGAACCTTCTTGAAATCTTGAATCAAAGAACACTGGTCGCCGACGGCGCGATGGGGACCATGCTCCACACGCGCGGCATTGACTTTGACAAATGCTTCGATGAACTCAACCTCACCAGTCCCGCCGCCGTCGCGGACATTCACCGCGAGTACATTGAAGCGGGCGCGGAGTTGATCATCACCAATACATTCGGCGCGAATAGATATAAATTAAGCAAGCATGGCTTGCAAGACGATGTCGCCGAGATCAACCGCGCAGGCGTGGAACTTGCCAAGCGCGTGGTCGCCGCATCGTTCAAAGATGTGCTGATCGCAGGCGACGTGGGTCCGCTGGGGGTGAGAATCGCTCCCTATGGACGGGTCAAGCTCGAAGAAGCGCGTGAAGCGTTTGCGGAGCAGATCCGCGCATTGGCGGATGCGGGCGCAGACCTGATCGTCATCGAAACCATGAGCGACCTCTACGAAGTAGGGGAAGCCATCAAAGCCGCACGGGATGTTTGCTCGCTGCCCGTTGTTGCGTCCGTGACCTTCACCCGCGATGACCGCACCCTGCTCGGCGACGACCCAGCCAAAGTGGCGCGCCGCGTATCCGATGCAGGCGCGGATGTGATCGGCGTGAACTGCTCTGGCGGACCTTCGCAACTGCTGCGGATTTTGAAGCAAATGCGGCAGGCTGTGCCGAATGGAAAATTCTGGGTCAAGCCGAACGCGGGCTGGCCCGAGCAAGTTAGCGGACGGATCATGTATCCCGCGGACGCGGATTACTTCGGCGAGTATGCGCTGCAATTCCGTGAGGCGGGCGCGAATGTCGTCGGTGGATGCTGCGGCACGACGCCCCAACACATTGCGGCGATTCGGAAGGCGCTGGAATCCGCGCCGCTTCACTCCATAACCGAGATCGCCGTCATGCCCGAAGATGAGATCACCGCCGAACCCGCCGAACAGCCGACTCAACTCGCGCAAAAACTTGCGAGTGGAAAATTTTGTATTTCCGTGGAAATGGACCCTCCGCGCGGACTTTCGACTCATAAACTTTTGGCGGGCGCATCGCTTCTCCACGATTCAGGCGCGGACGTGATCAACGTTGCCGACAGCCCGATGGCGCGCATGCGCATGTCCGCGTGGGCGGTGTGTGATGTTGTCCAGCGTCAGATCGGCGTGGAGACCACCCTGCACTTCCCGACCCGCGGGCGCAACCTGCTGCGTGTGCAAGGTGACCTGCTTGCCGCGCACGCGCTCGGCATCCGCAACGTCTTCGTCGTCATGGGCGACCCAACCTCCATCGGCGATTATCCCGAAGCGACCGACAACTACGACCTCGTCCCCTCGGGTCTCATCAAACTCATCAAGCAGGGCTTCAACATGGGCGTGGATCATTCGGGCACGAGCATCGGTCAGCCGACCAACTTCTTCGTCGGCGCGGCGCTCAACCTCTGCCCGCAGGATGTGGACACCGAAATAAAAAATCTCCGTCGCAAGATCAACGCGGGCGCAGACTTCTTCCTCACCCAGCCCATCTACCGTACCGACGACGGACCAAAACTCATCGCAGCCTACGAAGCGAAACACGGCAAACTCGACAAGCCCATCCTCGCAGGCATCCTGCCGCTGGTTAGCGCACGCCACGCCAGTTTCCTCCACAACGAAGTCCCCGGCGTTTTCATCCCTGACGAAGCCCGCCAGCGCATCGAAGACGCGGGCGAACACGGCGCAAAGGTCGGCGTGGAACTCGCCGTCGAACTCATCCAAGGCATCAAGGGCTGGGCAAGCGGTATCTACATCATGCCGCAGTTCCACCGCTACGACATGGTCTCCGAGATCGTCGTCGCCGTCAAATAAATTACGGACTGCGGACTTTAGTCCGCCATTGTGAAGTGCAGACTGAAGTCTGCACTTCGAAAAGAAGATGGACGCGTTTCTGCGGCTGTCTTCTTTTATAATCAACGGCATGAAATTTTTCCGTATCATCTTTAGTTTTGGGATCGGCTTCGCCGCCAGCATTTTCCTCGCCCTGACCTTTTTCGGCTATTCGACCTTTGACTCCCTTGTAGATCGCCTCTTTCTCCTCCTTGTGCCTGCCATTGCCATCGGGCTGACTCTCCACCAAGCCTTCCCCTCCCTCTCTGCATGGACGAAACGCATCCATGCCCAATTCACTATTCCCTATTATCTCCTTTCCTTCCTCTTCGCCATCAAACTCACCTACGGACTCGTCGGCTACCTGCAAGCTCCGCTGCGGACTCCGTACAACATGGCGCTGTTCACGGCAGTCTCTATCACCTTTGGCTGTGTGATCGGATATTACTACGTGAAACGCGCCGCGAATTCCTTTCTAAACAACGGCTTCCTCAGCAAACCGCTTAATATTCTGCTCGTTCTCCTTTTGCCCATCTTCACCGCCGCCATTCTCTATGGGAGTGCCCAATTTCCATCCATGTTCGTCTGGGAGTATGTCACCGTTCCGCAAGAATGGACAGCGTTGTTTTTCATCGTTGCCATCTCCGCGGGCGTGTGGAGTCTCGCCGCATTGGAGTTTTGGAATCAAACGGCTCGCCGTTTGAAAACTCAGCGACAAGTCGCTGGACTCCATAATTTTATAAACCAAAACCTGCCCGGACTCTACGCAGGCGGCATGTTCTTCATCGTGCAAGCCATTCTCGCACGCGCCATCAACCACCCCGCGCTCACCTACAACACCGTCCTCTTCGAAGCCGATGCTGGTCCGTGGATGGAAATTCTCGCCAGCCCAGAAGGCGGCTCAGTGGGACGCGCCGTGCATCCGCTCAGCCTGCTCATCATCCGTCCGCTGATTCGACTCGTGGCAGGCATCATGGGCGAACACTACGCCCTCGGCGGGATGCTCGTCACCTCCGCGATTGCGGGTTTGTGTGTCTTTATGGTCTGGCTCTTCGTCAAACGCGCCACTGACTCAAAAACCTACGCCTTCCTTTTTGCCATTCTGCTCGGCTCCACCGCCACGCACCTGCTCTTCGGCTCGCTGACCGAGAATTACATTTTCGGCGCCGCGTCGCTGATTTTCTTCTTCCTGCTCTTGCAAGCGGATGAGAAACGCTTCTCCGTTCTCGTCCCTGCGGGGTTGCTCCTCTTCGGCATCACCATCACCAACATCGCGCAGGGAATGATCGGCTTGTTCTTCAACAAGTTTGGTTTTCGCCGCCTTGTCCAATACGGCGTGACCGTCCTTGCATTTGGCGTCCTGCTGACCACTTTCGTGGAAGTGGTCACGCCTGGCAGGCAGGGCTTGTTCTTCGTCCCCGCCGATATTTCCTTTGAGATGAACTTCGTATCGTCCGACCAAGGCAACCTGTCCGACCCGATGCGTTTATCCGATCCGGGATCCATTTCTCGTAAATTGCAGGTCGT
>CAYPHR010000117.1:0-8534 GCA_964410375.1 uncultured Anaerolinea sp.
GGGAATTATATCAATATCCGTTTTTTGTTACTTTGGGAACTTGGCGCAGTTTTTGCATTAAGATTGGACGCAAAAGCGGTCCGCTGCAATGCAGCGGACCGCTTTATTTTTATCCTGTCACGTCAATCTTTCAGGATCAAGACCGCCTTGTTGGAACAGGTTACTTTGCAGGCATCTCCAATATTTGGAAGTTCGAGCGAGGGGCGATTGAATGTATCCATGCTGAATTTCCGTTTACCGATCGTCATTTCCACGCGCACGACGGAACCAAGGAAAGTAATATTTTCCACCTTTCCATCGAACACATTTTCCTTACTCCCCTCAGCAAGAAAGTTCAATCGTTCGGGGCGGATGGCGATCGTTACTTTATCACCCCGGTTTTTCCCTTTGAAGTCATTGGATGATTCGAGTTGGATCCCGTCCATGCTCAGAACACCCTTGGCCGGATCCATGATTTCAGCTTCAGCTGTATTCAGCGAACCGACAAAGCTGGCAACAAAACGCGTGGTCGGGAAGTTGTAGATCTCGAACGGCGTGCCAACCTGCTCCATTTCGCCGGCGTTCATCACAACGATACGGTCGGAGAGGGAAAGCGCCTCCTCCTGATCGTGGGTGACGTAGATGGCGGTGATGCCCAACTTCTGTTGGATGCTGCGGATCTCAGCGCGGAGGGAAACGCGGATCTTGGCGTCCAATGCGGAGAGAGGCTCATCGAGGAGCAGGACTTCGGGACGAATTGCCAAAGCACGGGCAAGAGCGACGCGCTGCATCTGCCCACCCGAAAGCTGGTACGGATAACTATTCGCCTTTTCCTCCATGTGAATGATGGAGAGCATCTCATTCACACGCTCCTTGATATCGGCATCTTTTTCCTTGCGCACGCGCAGACCAAAGCCAATATTCTGGGCAACGGTCATGTTGGGAAAGAGCGCATAAGATTGGAATACCATGCCGACATTGCGCGCGTTCGGCGCTTTGTCAGTGATATTCTCACCCTCAAGAGAGATCGCCCCCGAGGAGGGAAGCTCAAAACCTGCGATCATGCGCAAGGTGGTAGTCTTTCCACAGCCGGACGGTCCCAGAAATGAGACAAATTCGCCCTTCTTCACATCCAGATTGAAATCGCGGACGGCAGTGAAATCCCCAAAATATTTTGAAATGTTGGTAAGTGCAAGGTGGGTCATTTACATTCTCCGTAGTTTAATGTCCGCCAGCCGCCTGTCCCTGACCGCCAGTGATGAGTTGGATCAAACCCATTGCAACCCATGTGAGCAGGAAACTCACAAAGGAGAGCGCGGCGGGCTCATAGGCGCGGTGCTGTCCGAGCAGGAAGAGGTAGGGACCAAAAGCCTGCACGCCAAGAAAGGATGCCAGCACCACTTCCCCCACTACGATGGCAAAGGTTAGTAACGCTCCGCTTAGCAACGCCGAACGGATATTCGGAAGGATGATGCGGGTGATGATGGTGAACCAATTCGCCCCGAGGCTTTGAGCCGCTTCGGTCAGGGTGCGGATGTCCACTGTGCGCATTCCCGTATCCACGGAACGATACATATAGGGCATGGAAAGTACCATGTATCCGGCAACGATCATGATATTCGTGCCAGCCTTGAACTGCGTCAGAGGCTGCATGAAGACAATATCTGTAAAGGGGATCGTGAATGGCGTGCTGTAAATACGGATCATGCCAAAGACCAGGATAATGGCAGGCACAACGAATGGCATAAGGGTTAGGAATTCCACAATGCGGCGCGCCTGCGGAAGTTTCAGCCTGATCCAATAGGCAGTTGGCACGACCAGAGCAATGGATGCGAAAATGGTAGCCAATGCCAATGTATTCGAAAGAAGGAAACTATCCCAAAAACGTTTATCACCGAACGATCTCTCATAGGCTTTGAACGGATCTGCGGGGTCCCAGCTTAACGAAAAGGCAACTGTGGCGTAGAGCGGTAGGATGAAATATAACGCGCCTAAAATGAACCAAAACCAGCCCCAAAACGGAAATCTACGAACTCGTGAAAGAAAACTCATTTCAGCCACCTTTCCGTCCTTGCCTGAAGCAATGAATATCCAGTCAAAGAGACCGCCATGATGAAGACCATGCCAACCGCCATCGCGTATCCCAAGCCGGGATTGTACAAAACATCGCCTCGGATCTGCGCTCCGATCTGAATCGTGACCAGTCCGATCCGCCCGCCGGTCAAGGCATAGGCGGTGGCATACGCGCCAAAGGCGTTCCCAAACAACAGGATCATGGAACCAAGGATGGATGGCAGCAAGACGGGCAATGCAACTTTAAGCCAGTATTGGGTGGTATTCGCGCCGAGGTTTTCTGCAGCTTCGCGCCATTCCTTCTTTAATCCATCCAGCGCCGGAGCCATGATCAACACCATCAAGGGGAATTGAAAGTACATGTACACCAGACTCAATCCTACGAAACTGTAGAGATTGAAACCGGAAGCATAGACATCCATATTAAAGACGTTCTTCAATATCGCGGTGATAAAACCCTGCCGTCCGAGCGTGGCAACGAAGGCAAACGCAAGCGGAACCCCAGCAAAGTTGGATGCAACCCCGGAAAAAGTGATCAAAACTGAACGAAGCGGTTTTGGAAGCCCGCCCACCGTCACGGAATAAGCAAGCAGAAAACCAAAAATACCTCCGCCAAGCGCTGTCACCGCGCTGATCTGAATACTCAACCGATACGAATTGACGATGAGCGGTTCGGTGAACAACTGTCGGATATTATCGAGCGTAAACGATCCGTCTGGCGCAGAGAAGCTCGCCGTTAACAATCGAAACGATGGCAGGAGCAGAAAAAGAATCGCAAACAGAAAAAAGGGTACAACCCCAAGCCAGACTTTCCAGCTCGTAGCGGACTTGGGACCCTTGGAAGTAGAAGCCTGCACCATAATCACATCCTTAACTTGTGGTCTTGCTGTGACGAGACCCCGCCAAAAGGCAGGGTCTCGCATATATCAACAACGATTGGCTTTACTTGATGTCGGAACCAACCGCAGAATCCCAGTTCTTGGTGATCAACTCATTGGCTGCCGTCAACTGGTCGAGCGTGGGGAAGACCGCGCCGGAAACATCGGGCAGTTTGTCAAGCAATTCCTGGGGGATGACCCCGCGCGCGCGCAGGTCGGGTTCGCGGATCGGGTGGCAGTAACCCTTCATCCACAAGAGTTGGCCTTCGTCCGAATACAGGAACTCCTGCCACAGGCGGGCGGCGGCAGGCTGCGGAGAGTAGGCACTGATTGCCTGAACATATACACCGGCAAAGCGACCCGTTGCAGGGATCACGACCGTGGCGTTCGGGTTGCCCTCGAAGGTATCGATGGCTGCGAGAGCATTGTAGTCCCATGTAATGCGGATGGGGATTTCACCGGTGGCGACCAAGCCATTGTTGGCGATCAAGGGGATGAGATTTCCGGCGGCGTTAAGGTCAGCAAAGTAATCCAAACCAGCCTGGGCGTCATCCAATGAACCGCCGTTGGCAAGCGCCGCGGCGTAAACAGACTGGATCGCCTGGTTGGAAACGCGCGGATCGCCGGAGAGGGCAATTTGTCCGTTGTACTTAGAATCAAGCAGATCAGCCCAGTCCTGCGGCACATCCGGCTGGACGTCGGTGTTCACGAGGAACGCCAACACACCATAGTAATCTCCATACCAATAGCCATCGGGGTCCTTGGCATCGTCAGGGATGGTGTCCCAAGTCTGAACTTTATAAGGCGCAAGCAAGCCCTCCGCCTTGGATGATTCGCCCCATGAGAAACCAACGTCAAGCACGTCGGGAGCCTGCGGACCCTTGTTGTCCTTGTTGGCTTTAACCGCTTCGATCTCATCGGCGGAACCGGCATCCGGGTTCAATTCGTTGACTTCAAGCCCATACTTGGCTTTGAAGGTTTCAATGACTTCGCCGTAATTGCACCAGTCGTGCGGCAGCGCGATGGTGGTAAGCATGCCTTCAGCCTGCGCTGCAGCGATTAGGGCGTCCATCCCACCGCCATCGGCTGCGGAGGTTGCTGTGCTCCAGTCGAAATCGCTGGAAGAACCAGCGCCGCCGCCACCGCCACAAGCCGACAAGATGGTAGCTGCAATGATGAACAGTGCGAGCAATTGATAAGCAAATCTCTTGGTACTCATTCTCTCTATCTCCTTAGGTTAATTTTTGGATTCGACGACATAGAGCACTTCTCACACGTTCCCTTCCAGACACCTCCTTTTCCGCTAACAAATTGTTAACATTTTAACATTTTCAATATTCAAAGTCAAACAGAACTTTGAATAAATTGAACAAATCCAGCAGCACTTTACATCTGCGCCTTCCAATAAACAAGGACCCAGTAAATACCGGCAGCGATCAATCCGCTGACCGGAATGGTTACCATCCAGGCTGTGAAGATATCACTGACAACCGACCAACGCACCTTGCTCAAACGCTCCGAAGCTCCCACACCAACGATGGCAGAACTCACGACCTGTGTGGTGCTGACCGGCGCACCTCCAAACGATGATGCAAAGATCACAAAAGCAGACGATATCTGCGTGGCGAAACCGTCCACCGGACGGATCTTGTAGAACTTTCCGCCGAGGGTGCGGATCAGCCTCCAGCCCCCCAGACCAGCTCCAAGTCCCATGGTCGCTGCGCTGATGAAGACCACCCAAAACGGGACTTGGAATTCGGTCAAAGCACCGCCGATCAACAGACTTAAGGTGATGATCCCCATGGTCTTCTGTGCATCATTCGTTCCATGGCTTAATGCCAGTCCGACTGCGGTAAAGAACTGGGCGCGTTTAAAAAACACATTGATACGCGGGGTCGCGTTACGCACCAGGAAGTAGATGAGGCGCAACACGCCAAATCCCACGAAAAAACCAGCCAGAGGGGAAAAGAACAAACCGAGCAGAACTTTAAACAACCCGTTGAGGTTGATCGCTGCGAGCCCGGCTGCAAAGATTACCACTCCAAGCAAACCGCCGATCAGAGCATGGGATGAACTGCTGGGAATCCCAAAGAACCAGGTGATCAGATTCCAAATGATGGCTGCCAGCAGACAAGCGACCAGTGCATCAAGAGTCAAGAGTTGCGAATTGACGATGTCGCTGCCGACCGTCCTTGCAACGGTCACACCGAACAGAAAAGGACCGAGAAATTCAGCTACAGCCGTCAAACCAAGCGCTGTTTGCGGGCGAAAAGCCCGAGAGGAGATCATGGTCGCCACGATATTGCTGGAGTCACGCATCCCGTTAATGAACTCAAAGATCAATGCCAGCATAATAACAAAGAGAAGTTCATTTGAGATTAACGGCATGTTAAGTTTTCTTCACCACAATATCCGCAATGGTATTTGCCGCTTCATCGCCGCGGTCTGCCGCGTTCGACAGGTGGCGGTACACTTCGCGCAATTTCAACATCTCCACAACATGATGGACATCCTCCGGACCGCTGAACAGGTCGGCGACTGCCTCGCGGTAGACCATCTCCACGCGGTTTTCGAGCGCCTTGGCACGTTGGGCATGATCGAGCGCAACTTTGGGATGCTTCGGCAGGCGCAACACACCCTGCCAAATCTCATACGCTGCATCCTTTAAGAGAGTCGCTATCCTCTGCATGAAGGGAGTGGATTGAACTTTCAGAATAACCATCTCCACCACAGTGGTATCGGCATAGTCCACCACATCATCAATCGAGCGGGAAAGCGAAAATATGTCCTCGCGGTCGAACGGCGTGACGAAGGTATGGTTTAATTCGTCAATCAGGATGCGGCGCACCTCATCCGCCTCCTTTTCCTTCATCGTCAACTGCTCGGCGACATCCGGGTCGTTCGTCTCCAAATATTTGACCAGCAGACGCATCCCCTCGTAGGCAAGGGATGCCTGCTCCTCGATCAATCTTTGGAATTTATCTTCCTTGCGTTTGAAAATACCAAACATATACTCTCTTCCATCTCTCTGTTTTTACTCGAGCGGCTGCAACTCGCCTGCCACAAGTCCGGGAAATGTCGCGCGGATCTTCTCATCTAATTCGGGGGAAATCAGCGGCTCGGTGTTGTTCGCCATGATCTCCTTTGCGCGTTTCATCGCCTTCGCATGGATATCGGTTGCGCCTTTCTTCTCCCAAATGGTACGCGCATCGCGGTCCGCCATCTTGGTCATCACCGCCTCGGTCTTCATACGGCTTATGGTGTGCTTGACCGTGATGAACGAGCCGCCCGGTCCGATCTCTTTGATCAAATCCAAACCCAGATCATCGTCGCTGAACGAGATGCCGCGCTTCACGCGCTTCATCATCTGCGCCATCTCATCGTCAATGACCGCTTTGGCAAAATCGAACGTCTTCAATGCATCGATCAAACCGCCGATATTGAACATATCCATGCCCCCCAAGAGACCCGCAATGCCGGACATACCCGTCTCATAACCAGCCTGCGCATCGTTGACCTTAGAATTGGTCAGCCCCACATATCCACCCGCAGGCACATTATAGAATCGCGCCATCTGGGCAAATGCCATGTGAAGCATACCACACTCGATCCCGCCTGATGTGTACGCTCCAGAGCGCATGTCCGCAACTGTGCCAAGCGTAGCATAGATCGTCGGCGTGCCTTCCTTGACCATTTGCATCAACACCAGCGCTGACAAAAACTCCGCATTGCCCTGCACCAGCGTCCCCGCCATTGACATCGGCGAGGTCAAACCCGCATTGGGCACAATGGTGGGGTACACAGGCAAGCCTTCCTTTGCAAAGAACATCACATTCTCTGTCGAAAGCTTATCCATCGTCAGCGGCGAAACAACGGGACAGTAATGATGCGTCAGGAATGGATGCGCTTTGTACGCCTCCTCGCCGCCCGCAACCATGTACGCCATCTCCATCACGCTGAGTGTGTCTTTCATGTCGGTTGTGGTGACACGGATCGGTTTGAGACAATACTTGATGGCGGGATACAGGCGCGAGATTGTGAATTGATCCGCGGGCGCGTCATCCGCCAGAGTGGAAATGGAAAAGATGTCGTAACCCGGCAGTTCGTTGATGAGATGCGCGATCTGTGCGATGTCCTTTGACTCGGCGCGTCTTTCCACGCCTGTAACCGGGTCAATGATATCGGGCGCTGAACTCGCCGTAACAATGACCGGACTGTCCTGCGGAATCTTCTTATCGAATTTCGGGTCGCGTCCGCGAAAAGTGAACGACGGCGGAACCATCTTGCGGTATTTCTCCACCACCGCGTGCGGGAAGCGGACGCGCTCGTCATCCACATTACACCCGTGCATTTTGAACAAATCGCGCGCGGGCTCATAACGGACCTTCAAACCTGTTTCCTCTAAAATCTCCAACGAAGCATCGTGAATCTTTTCGACCTGTTCCTGCGTGAGTAAAGCGGCGAATGACATAGCGGTATCCTTCCGGTTATTCCACCAAAGATTTTTTTATCCTGCTTCTTCGTTCCACTTTCTTTTTGGGCAAAATTCTTTCGGCAAGTCTTTGCCCCTGTTTGACAAGGGCATTGTTCATATTGATCACAGGGTTGAGCGGAGGCAAACGCAAGAACTTGCGAATGACGTGGAACTGGTCGTCACGATAGACCATGCGCTCGATCCGTACCATGCGTGCCAACCCAAGGATCTCCTGCACAGGGAACATCTCCAATCCGGTGCGGGTCACTTTCAGCGATGCCGCGGCAATCGCAAAGCGGACTGTCTGCTCCATGTCCCAGCCTTGTAAATAACCATAGATATACCCCGAAGAGAACGTCGCGCCTGCGCCAGAGGCGTCCACAGCTTTCACCTTGGGTGCGTATGCGCGGACAATCTCCTCGCCCTGCAGGACCATACAGCCCTGACTGGCCATGGTGATGATCGCAGTCTGTATGCCCGCCCTGATGAGTTTACGCGCGGTGCCAAGCATCGCCTGTTTTTTTCCGATCTGCGCCGCGTCCGTCACCGCCTGGCAAACCGTGACCATGTCCGCGTATTTCTTCAACAAGTCATGATGTGTGTGTCCATGCTCAAAGTTCAGAAATACGGGCACATTGTGCCGTTTCGCCTCTTCCATCGCGCGGATGATGTGGTCGCCGTCATACCAGTCCACGTAGAGCAATTTCGATTTTTTTATGAGCGAAAGGTCAGCCGTGTCCAACGTGCCGAGTATCTCATCCGACCGCTGCCAGAAATAGGTACGCGCACCCTGCTTATCTGAAACATTGACTTCAAGCGGCGTCTTGTACTGATCCGTAAAGCGAACCTTTCCTTGCACGCCCAATTTCTTGAGCGTATCCGCCACATGACGGCCGAGCAGGTCGTCGCCTACTGCCGTGCCGATCATCGCGGACGGCACGCCCCACTGGCTGAGGTTGCAGGCGATGATGGCGGCATCGTCATAGACGTAGTCGCTGACCTGATGCACGATGGCACCGGTGTTCAGTTTCGGCAGTTTATCCAGCGACATGATATAGACTGGGGTCAACATGCCGAAGCCAACGTAGGCAGGGGGAGATTTCTTTTTCGTTGACATAAAAAATAATTAC
>CAYPHR010000118.1:0-8531 GCA_964410375.1 uncultured Anaerolinea sp.
AGATGCCGCCAATGTGGCAGGAATGACAGTCGCTGTGAACACGGGGCTGGAGACAAAGTCCGTCGGCTGGGGCGGGGCGGATGTTTGGGTCGCTGGAACAGGCTCCGGCGTGGATGTGGAAGCGGCGGGCGGCGGGGAGGTCGGAGTCGGTTGCGAGGTCGTTTCACGCGGAAGCATTCCAGACAGGTCGGGGATCTGCAGCCGGTCGTTGTTGATGAATAAATATGCGATGCCTGCCGCCATGAACAGAAGGAAGAATACCAGTCCAAATCCTCGTTTGCGTTTGGGGGCGTCCACCCGTACAGTGGGCGGAAGTTGTTCCGCAGGCGCGGATCTGTGATGGCGTTCCCCGGCATTGGGTTGGATGGCTGGCACGCCCGCGGGCAGGGGCGGAAGGTCCATCATCGGTTGGGCGGCAAGCGCCTGCTCCAATGCCGACATCAACGCCGCGCCGGACGGGTAGCGGTCTCTTGGGTTCTTTGCCAGCGCCTTCAGCAGAACGTTCTCAACGGCGGGACTGAGTTTGGGGTTGAGCGAGCGCGGCTTGGGCGGCGGCGTGGAAATATGCTGTAAGGCGATGCTTTCGGGGGACGGATCGTTGAACGGGACGGAGCCCGTGAATATCTCATACAGGATGACGCCCAGCGAATACAGATCGGATTGCGGGACCGCGTCCGCCGACCGTTTTGCCTGTTCGGGCGAAATGTAGTGAGCCGACCCGAAGACGGTTCCCATCGAGCCGTCGCGCACCTCGAGCGCCAGTCCGAAATCGCCAAGCAGGACGCGCCCATCCTTCGAGAGCAGGATGTTCGAAGGCTTCACATCCCGGTGGACGACCCCGTGCCGGTGGGCGTAATCAAGCGCGCTCGCCACCGCATTTCCGATGCGCAGGACTTCCGCGGGAGGCATGAACTGCCTGCGATTGTGCAGGGATTCCATCACATCGGAAAGGTCCTGCCCGTCCACGAATTCCATCGCAAAGAACTGGACGCCCTGCGCATCGTCCGCGTAATAGATCTGGATGATGTTCTCATGCCGCCAGTTCGCCATCATGCGCGCTTCGTTGACGAAGCGCTTGGCATAGGCGGGATGGTTCTTGTAGCGGCTGTCCAGCACTTTGAGCGCCACGGGACGGCTCAGTTTGACGTCCTTGCCGAAATAGACGGTTGCCATGCCGCCCTGTCCGAGCAGGCGTTCGATGCGGTAGTTCGCAAGCTGGGTTCCGATCAGCGGATCTTTCATGCGCGGCTCCCGGCGATTTCCATGGCAGTGTCACGGCTGGCAGTGGTGATGCGCGAAAGGTCGCGGACGTATTGGTTGAACCCTTCGGCGTAATGATCGAGATAGTCCTGTGTGATCAAGTTGGCTAGGTCCCTGCGGCGGATGGCAAGCAGTTCGGAAACATGAGGGCGGAAATCGCGCAGGTGAATGCGCATGACGGAACGGGCATCCGTGATGATACCCCATGCAAGCTGTTTTTGGTTGTTGTCGTCCTTGGCGGTCATGAAGCGGGTCAGCGTGCTGTTCGGGGCGACCGCGCCGACATTCGAGATCACTTCCCGCCCTTTGAGCAGGTTGTTGAGCAGTTCGATCCGCTCGGGGATCTGATCCAAAAGCCGCTGGACCGGCAGGGGCAGGTGCGCCAGCAGTTTGATCGCGCCCACACTGGGGCTTTGTCCCTGCGCGGCAATATCCTTGGCGCGCGCGAGATAGGCGCCGAAGCCCGCCAGCGAGGCGAGGTAGGTCTTTTGCAATTGGTCGAAACTGGCGGACAGGGCGGCTCGTTCCGCGCCGGATGCGGATTCATACGCGCCAAGCATGTTCAACGTTTGATCGTGCAGACCGAGCAGGTTCAGGTCGGCGAGCGGGACTTCCACATTGAGCGGATAGACGCGGTCGCGCGGCGTCTTCAGGCTGGCATCCATGGGGATCAGGATGGACGGGTTGGTGCGGCTGTCGTCCTCCACCAGTTTTCGCAGGGCTGCGGCAACATCGGGATGGGTCCCCGCCAGTTGTTGGATCTCGGCGGTCACCTGCGCCGATGGGCGGTACAGCGCGGCATGGATGGCGCGGTACAGCACCAGCATGTCGTTGACCGTCAGGTCGAGCAGGTCGCTGCGCTGTTTGAATTGCCGGCGCAGGGCGAGGCAGGCGCGCAGGTCGACCCGGTCCGTTTCCGCGCCGGCTTCGGGTGTGACGTGCAGCGCTTGTGCAACGAGGTCCAACTCTTCACGGCTGAGCTGCAGGGAAAGCGGCGCATAGATGCGCATGCCGGCGGGAGTGGGGGAGGGGAACATGTTCAAATAACGCGCCCAGGACAGCGCTTCATTGGTCATGATCTCGGAGAGCGCCGTGCCCCATGCGCCGTCGAAGAAGATGTGCGATTGATCGAAGACGAAGGTCTCGCCTGTATCGAAGATGGTCATGGCGTGCGCGCCGACCCCTCGTTCGGTCTGGCGTAATTCGGACAGCGGCAGGGCGCGCATCCGCACATCGGTCGAGATCAGGATCGGCGCGAAGCGCAGGTTGTCGAGTTCGGTCACCAGCATGGGGTCGAGTTTGGAGCGCAGCCCTTTTAGCGCGGAACGTTTCACCCGGGCAAGGGATGCAAGTTGGGAGGGTGTGGACGGCGGCGAATCAAGCAGGGATGCGATCTGCTCGCGGGCGGTGAACACATTCAGCGGCTGGTCGCTGCCGGGTTCGCAGACCGGCAGGAGAAAATAACTTCCATTGTGAATGATGCCGATATGCGCTTCGGTGATATGGAACGGGACGCGCGTCTCGCCGTAATCGCCCGCCTCGAGATATGCCAGGATGGACATCTGCTTTTGGTAGGCGGCAAGTCCCTGTGATTCGGCGGCTTTGTATTTCGAACTCCAGATCGTGCGGATGGGCTGCGGCAGGGTCTGCAATTTCCCCTGCAGGAACTGCTCGAACTTCATGCGGCGGTAGGTCGGGTAATCGTGATCCGCGCCGTCATGCCCGCGGCGGTATGGACGGGTCAACTCCCACTCGCGCTGGAGGCGCCGGGCGCTGCGCGCGGCATACGGGGCAGTGTGGATCGCCTCCTCCAGCAGGGAGATCGAAACGCGCTCATGCCATTCGTTCGCAAGCAGGGCATGGTATTGGTGCAGGCAGGTGACGCTTGCCATCACCCATGCGGTCAGGCGGTCGACCGGCGCGGGCTGGATCTTGTGCTGGCGCAGCAGGGTGTCGAATCCGTGCGTTTCGTTGGCATGCCGGGCGGAATCCTCGCGCAGGGCATAATTGGCATAGAACTGCCACGCGCCCTCCGGGAACGCCGACTCGGGATCCTTGCCCGCCAGTTTGAGCAGGTTTTGATATCCCCACAGCACCGCGGCGGGACCCGCGAAGAATGCGCCATATACCGCCTGGTCGAGGATCTGCTCGATGCCGCTGAACAGGGCGTGGATATCCTGCTGCATTTTTTGAACGGGGATGCGCCGTCCGGGCAGGCGGGCGAGTCCGCTGAGGATCATGCCGGGCACATTGCCCGCGGGAACCACCCTGGCGACCAGCTGCACCACGGCTTCGATCTCGGGCAGGGTCAGGCGCGAAAGCTGCTGGGCGGAAAGAGTCTTCGCAACCGTGCGCAGGTCATTTGCGGTGAGTTCGGATGCTTTTTGAAGGGTCGGCTCTTTTCTGCTCATCCGTTCGATTATAAGTTTTCCCGCTTGCGCTTCGAGTTTGCAAAATTGTAAGGAGACAGGATTTATAATTCGCTCATGACTGCAAAAGGATTCCACCTCACGAACGACGATATGCTCCCGCTGGAGGTGCGCGCTTCCACCCTCGACGGGATCACGGTCCAACTGCCGGACGGCTTTTACACCACCTTCAGCACATTGGCGGGCGGGAGCAGGGTGCTTGGCTTGCAGGCACACTTGGACAGGTTATACGTCCCGGCGAGAGATGCGGGGTTGCAGCCATCCGTGGATGCGAAAACTCTGCGTCAGCGCATTGCAGAACTGGCGCGGGAATACCTGCCGCGTGAATCGCGCGTGCGCCTGGTGCTGACGAAGAACGATGGAAATGTGTATCTCGGTATTCAACCCTTCATCCCGCTGGATGAATCTGTATATCTGGACGGCGTGCACGTCATCACAGCCGATCTGGCGCGTCATGACCCGCGCATTAAAGGCACAGACTTCATCACCGCGAGCGCGGAACAGCGCAAACGGGTCAAGGATGATATCTTCGAGATCCTGTTGACCAAAAACGGGCGGATACTGGAGGGAATGACGTCGAATTTTTATGCCATCAAACATGTCATTGTTGGGAGCCGCATAGCGGCGGCGAAGCAATCTCAATCTTCAAGCGGGGGATTGCCTCGCCCCTTCGGGGCTCGCAATGACATGAAGTTGATCACCGCCCGCCACGGCATTTTGCTTGGCGTTACGCGCAGGGCAGTGCTGAGGCTGGCAAGGGGGCAGGGGATGTCCATTGAATACCGCGCGCCGCGCATGGATGAAGAGTTCAATGAAGCATTTCTCACGTCCAGTTCGCGCGGTGTGGTGCCGATCGTGATGATCGATGGCAAGCCGGTGGGGGAGGGCAGGGTGGGGGATTGGGCGAAGACTCTCAGAAAAGCGTATCAGGCATACGTCGAAGAACGAAGCGAAGCATTGTCAGCGCCTGGATAAAAACAGCTCGATACTGCCGGCGGCGATGACGAGCAGGGCGGCGCTGTCGAGCAATAGTGTCAGTCCCCATAACCGCGTCATGGCGCTGACCAAGCCCATCAGGACGAGCACGAGGAAGACTGCGTTGAGCGCGGCGATCTTTTTTGAGAAATCGGTCAGCGGGCGGTACTGGGAATATAGCAGACCCGCGCCAACGAGCGATGCCGCCACTCCCGCCGCGACCATTGCGTATAACGTTCCCATGCCACTCCAGCCGAAGAGACTGAACACCACGATACTGCACGCGCCCTGACGGGAGGGCAGGTCACGATAGGGGCGCTGCAGGATGTTGACCAGGATCAGGCGCTCGAAGACGATGTCCGAAGCATCGACCGTCCATTGCAGGGAGCGGCTGTCCAGCGGACCCAACTCGAGCGTTTGCGTTACGACGCGCGCTTCCTTTTCATGGCTGATGATGGCATTGACCTGCGGTCTTGTATCCTGATCTCTCAATGTGTTCGTCACGACCGTGCTGACGGCGGCGCTTTCCCACGGCGCGATCATCAGCGGACATGCGATCTTCAAGTGTTTGTCGCCGCTTTGCTGGGTGTACAGGCGCGCCTCCATTTCACCCCACATCATGACCGCCGACAGGGAAAGGGAGATGATAACCCCGATGATGTACAGCAGTATGCCGGACAGGATGACCGCGTTACGTTTGCTCATCGGATGACTTCCTTTGGTTGGCGTGTTTCTCGAAGACTTCGTAATATGCCTTGTCGAGTTCGTCGTTGGAGAGATGGGTATAGCGCTGGGTGACCTGAATGTTCTTGTGGCGGGCGAGTTCCTGCGCGATCTTCAGGTTGCCGGTGCCGCGCAGAACTGTGGTGACAAAATAATGGCGGAAGGAGTGCGGCGTGATCTTGCCGACCAGGTCAGCACTGAGCAATTGAGCCACGCGCTCTTTGACAATGTTGCGCCCGGTGGTCGGTGTGATCGGCTTGACCTTTTTGCCCGCGCCTTTGTCGTGGCGGGCGAAGAGGGGCAGGGAACTCAACTGCCTGCCGGAGTTGCCGTCCAGAGCGGCGCGCTGCGCGAGATAGTCCTTGATGGTGTGCAGGGAACGCGAGGTGAAGCGCACGACGGCTTGCTTGTTGCCTTTGCCGATGATGACGGCGCGACCTTCGTGCCAGTCGATATCGCCGCGGCGCAGATTGCACGCCTCATGCACGCGGAAACCGGTATCCGCCAGGGTGGTCAAAAAGGCGCGGTCACGGTATGCGCGTAGTTTAATGTCAGACAAATTTTCATTTTCGGCATCGGCGGATGTCATCAGATGTTCCACATCTGTGATGATATCGAGCAACTGCTCGATCGCTTCGGCAGGGAACTGCGGAATGCGTGTGCCGGTGCGCCGCGATCTCTGTCGTATAAGCACCGTCAGGCGCGATTGGTTGACATCGATCAGTTTTTCGGCGTCCACGAACAGGTAGAAGCCTTTGACGGCTTGCAGGTACAATTGCTCGGTGGCGGGCGCGTAGTCGTTGAGGTGGTCGACGAATTTGGCGAAGGAATCTTCCGCCAGTTTTTCAATGGGGGCGGAGTCGGGATGCATGCCGCGTTTTGCCAGCACGTCGCGGAAAATTTGCAGGGCATTCTTATACGCAAGTTTTGTGTGCTTGCTGCGGGCGCGCTCCACAGTGCGCAAATAGGCGTCCATCAGGTCGGAAATCGTCGCGGATTTTGTCTCAGGGGCGTCTGGCATGGCTTCATTATACGAATTTCTGTGTTCTTGTCAATGTTTTCGATAATAATACTTATCGAAAACAAAATGCAAAAATATCATTGTGAGCCGACAGGCGAAGCGATCGCTCTCCCCCACTGTAAACATTTCATGTCGTTGCGAGGGCGAAGCCCGAAGCAATCACATCATTTTTTGTGTGCGGGGATTGCTTCGTCACTGCGCGTTGTGCCGCTCCTCGCAATGACATGGCGAGATACTCCCCTACCCCACCCGCCGCAGCGCCCAGAAAACGAAACCAAAGCCGACCCCGAACAGCACAAGCCAGACCACACGGCGCAGGGATTCGGGCAAGGCGGAGGCGGCAAGCATCGCCAGCGGAAAGCCAAGCGCCAGCACCGCCAGCATCACAACCACAGGACGCGCGCGTTTCTGCCGTTGGATAATGAGGTCGTCTTCGATGCTGTCGGCGGGCTCGATGGATGCATCCGCTTCGGCTTCGGTACCGAGGACTTCGGCGGAGAGAATGGTCGGGACGGGACCGGGGAGAAAATGCACCCGGTAGGACTCACCCACCTGAAACGCTTCCAACTGTTCCTGCGTCAGGAGGCGGATCTTCGTCCTGCCGATCTTGATCTCGAAGTTGGCAGCATCCGCGCGGATCTTGCCGTGACCCATCTCCCCCTCCGCTCTTTGAATTTGTTTCTCTTTGGTGGCGGCGAGATGTTTGCGGCTGGAGAACAACGAAATGACGAGGATGAGCGCGACGACGCCGATCAGAATGCCGGTGGTGACCATCGTATCGAAGGACGAGGCGCCTTCGTTCGCGCCGCTGACGGACGAGAACAGGAAGACGATGCCGAGCGAGCCGAGCATGACCACGACGAAGAAGGCGATGCCGACCTTGAGGCTGACGCCCGCCGCCTGTTGACGGGCTTTCTGCCGTTCGGAGAGTTTGCCGGTGCGGTTGGCGAGCAGGTCGCGTGAGGAGAAGTGGAAGGTGTCGCGGAGGGTTTGGTTGAGCGGGTTCATAACGAAATTATATCGGTTTCTTGTCAATTCCGACTTTTAACTCTATACTGTTTAAAAAAAATCAGGGATGAAACGATGCCAGACAACAGGGAAATTTCAAGTGCACTCGGCCGTCTTTCCAATGGCACTAGCAAGCCAGCAGACTTGGAACTTTTGCGTGCCGCATTAGTCGCAGGGACGATCTCTGTCGGCGGCGACATGAATCAATCCATCATTGTACGCGGGGATAATAACCAAGTTTCACTGCGGGTTGAACTGAGCGCTGAAGCCCTGCATGCGCTTCAGCCTGTCCCCTCCCCCACCCTGCCCGGTGACCTGCCGATCGGTTCCCACCTGCCGTTCCCGCGCAATGGATATTTCACAGGCAGAACCGCGGACTTGGAGAAACTGGCAGAGGCTCTTTTGGGCGACCATCAGCCGGGCGTGGTCATCAACCAGGCTGTGACCGGCATGGGCGGACTTGGCAAAACACAGCTGGCGGTCGAGTTTGCATACGAATACGGGCATCGTTTTCAGGGCGTGCACTGGCTGGACCTGCGCGAAACAGGGACACTGGAATCCCAGATCGCCTTGTGCGGCTCGAAGATGGGACTGCTTAATTTCCCGCCGACCCAGCCGGAACAGGCGGAAGCGGCGCGGCAGGAATGGATGCGGAATGGACCGCGCCTGCTGATCTTGGATAACTTCGAGGAGATCGAAGCCGCCAACGAAGTGCTGGCGCGTTTGCGTCACAGCGGCTTGCGGTTGCTGATCACCTCCCGCCGTACGGACTGGAACGCCGCGCTGGGCTTGCAGCGCCTGCCGCTGGACGAGTTCAGCCCGCAGGAAAGCCTCGATTTTTTGCGGAATTACATCCCTGCGGAGCGTGAAACAGATAAGGAGATCGAAAAACTCGCCACGCACCTCGGGCATTTGCCGCTGGCGTTGGAACTGGCGGGCAGGTATCTGGAAAGACAGCCGCGACTGACGATTGCAGCGTATCTCATCCAGCTTGACAGCGCCCTCGAGCACAGGTCCATGCAGAATTGGAAGGCGGAACGCAAAAGCCTGACCGGGCACGACCTGAGTTTATTGCAGACCTTCGCCCAATCGTGGGAGCAAGTGCAGGACGGCAA
>CAYPHR010000119.1:0-8504 GCA_964410375.1 uncultured Anaerolinea sp.
CTGCGCGACATATCCTCCACGTAGCCGATGGAGCCGCGCGTGTTGTATTTCTCCCGGTACGCTGCGCTGACCGCCTCTTTTATTTTTTCACTTTTGACCTGCACCGCGCGGACTTTAATCCCACGTTTACGCTCCGCAACGAAGATCTCGCCATACGGATCTTCAAGAAACGTCCGCCACCAACTTCGCGGTTTCATGCTCCACGAGCGGACGAAGACCCGCCCATCCACGACGACCGCCCAGATGCCAATGACACGGTGCTTCGATTCGGTCCCTGCGCGGATGCCAAGAATCCGCTCTTCGTGGATTTTCTCGAGAACGGCATCCGAAAAATGGGCTTTGGTTTTCATCAATTCGAACGGGTTCTCCCTGCCAGATAATTGAGAGTCGCAGAGATGATCAATTCCACCTTTTCGGGAGTTTGACCGGTCTTCTCAGAGATCTTTCGAATTACTTCCGCCCTTTTCTCTTTATCACCTGTTACCGCCAATAAAGCCTGCAGCAAAGATTCGGCATCGATCTCAACATCATCCCAAGCATTGTCATCGGTCTGCATGAGTTTCTCCTTTGGTTATCCCGCATTATAAACAAAAACCGCAGGTGATGAACCTGCGGTTTTATTTTTTTATTCCAGCGTGCCGAACCAGCCGCGGCGCTCCATCCATTTGACCAGTTCCAGCACGGGTGAAACGGTCAGCGCAAGAGCGAGAACGATCAGCCAGTCTTCAAGCGTCAGGCTGAAGGTACTGAATGCTTCATGCAGGGAAGGCAGGTACACGATCACCAAAAGCAGAATGACCTCCCAAACGATGGCACGGTTCAGCCATTTGTTCGCAAACGGCTTGTCGAAAACGGAATTGCGGTCCGAGCGAAAGTTGTACGCCTTGAAGAACTGGATCAAGACCAGTGAGACGAAGGTCATCGTCATCGCCTCTGCCTGACTTCTGCCTGAATTCATCGCCCAGATAAAGAGTCCCAGGTTGACGATGGTGGACCAAAGCCCGCCTGCCAGCATCAGCGCAATAACAGGACGGGTAAAGATGCCCGTCTTTTGATTGCGCGGTTTGCGCTTCATCAGGTCGGCTTCGGCAGGGTCAACCGCCAACGCCAGCGCAGGCAGACCGTCCGTAGCGAGGTTGACGTAGAGAATTTGCACGGCGGTCAACGGCAATGGCAGACCAAGCAGGGTCGAACCAGCCATCAAGCCGATCTCACCGATATTGGAGGAGAGCAGGTACATCAGGTATTTCTTGATGTTGCCGAACACGCCGCGTCCCTCTTCCACGGCAGCAACGATAGAGGCAAAGTTATCATCGGTCAGAGTCATGGCAGCGGCTTCCTTGGTGACATCCGTGCCGGTAATTCCCATTGCAATGCCGATATCCGCTTTTTTGAGGGCGGGTGCATCATTCACGCCATCGCCGGTCATTGCCACAATGTGCTCATTGGCTTGAAGCGCCGTCACCACGCGCAGTTTGTGCGCCGGAGAAACGCGCGCATACACATCGATGGTTTCCACTTCCTTTTTGAACTGCTCATCGGACATGGCTTCCAGGTCCGCGCCGGTGACCACGCGCCCGGTCTTCAACAAGCCCAGTTCGCCCGCCACCGCTCTCGCCGTAATGGGATGGTCGCCCGTGATCATCACGGGGCGGATGCCCGCCTCTTCGCAGATTTCGATCGCGCCCTTCACCTCGTCACGCGGGGGGTCGATCATGCCAGCCAGTCCGAGGAAGATCATGCCTGTCTGGGCAGTTTCAAGTGTAACGTCAGGCTTTGAAGCGACCGCCAGCACGCGCAGCGCATCCTTTGCCATATCCGCCGCCACTTTCAAGATTTGCTCCCGCGCGCGGTCATCCATCGGTTTTAAACCATCCGGCATCAACTGCCATTCACAGTCCTGCAGGAGGATCTCCGGCGCGCCTTTTGCATATGCGACCACGCCGCTGTCCGTTTGATGCAGGGTGGTCATGCGCTTGGATTCGGACGTGAAGGGAATCTCATTGATGCGCGGATATTCGGCGTCGAGCGACTCTTTTTGCAAACCCGCCTTTGCCGCCGCAACTACGAACGCGCCCTCGGTTGGATCTCCTTTAATATCCCAGTCGGTGCTGGAGCCGTGATTCTCGCCCCGGATCAACGTGGTATCCGACGCAAGCACGGCGGCGATCAGCATTTGCTTCAAGCCATCCGGCAGGTGTGAAAGCTTCTTTCCACTTTGAGAGAACTCGCCCACCGGCACATACCCCGCCCCGCTGACCGAGAACAACTCACCGGCGGCATACAATTTGCGCGCGGTCATTTCATCTTTTGTCAACGTGCCGGTCTTATCCGAGCAGATGACCGATGTACTGCCAAGCGTTTCCACCGCGGGCAGGCGGCGGATGAGCGCATTCCGCTTGACCATTTTCTGTACGCCAATGGCGAGCGAGATGGTCACTACTGCGGGCAATGCCTCCGGCACAACAGCCACCGCCAGCGCAATACCGAAGATGAGCATTTCAACGAACGGCTGGTCGCGCAGAAGTCCCACCGCCACGATCAACGCCACCACGACAAACGCCGCACGCGCCAGCGCCGTCCCGACCTTGTCCAGATTCTGCTGAAGCGGGGTCCGGCTGGTCTCCACGGTCTGCAACAGTTGGGCGATCTTGCCGAACTCGGTGTTCATTCCCGTGGCAACCACCAACGCCTTGCCGCGTCCATAGGTGGCGGCGGTCCCGGCGTAGATCATGTTCTTGCGGTCGCCCACGCCCAAGTCGACGTCGGGAAGCGCATCCGTCTGTTTTTCCACCGGCACAGATTCACCGGTCAGCGCGGCTTCTTCTATTTGCAAATTTATCGCATCCAACAAGCGCCCGTCGGCAGGGATGCGGTCGCCGGTACGCAGAAGGATGACATCGCCCGGCACAAGTTCGCGCGCAGGAACCTTGATCTCCTCGCCATCGCGCAGAACGGATGCGGTCGGCGCCGCCATTTCGCGCAATGCCTCGATGGCTCGTTCAGCGCGGTATTCCTGAAAAAAACCGAGAAAGACCGCAAACAAAACGATGACAGCAATGACGATAGACTCAACGCCATGTCCCAAGAAAAGCGACAGGACGGTTGCACCCAACAGGATCAGGATCAGGATATTTTTAAACTGCTCCAGTAAAATTTGCCACGCGGAAATGCGCTTCGCCGCTTGGATCTCGTTTGGTCCGTATGTTTGAAGTCGTTCCGCCGCCTCTGCCTGTGTCAATCCCGCGGGCTGGCTTACAAGTTCGGTAAAAACTTCGTCCGTCGTCCGCGAGTACCAATGCTTGTTGGATTGCATTTTTTTCTCCTATAAAAAGTTTTCAACAAAAAAGACCACCGCCGTCATGGCGATGGTCTTGCGTTTGCTTCCAAACAGCCGGGAAATCTCTTTCCGTCATGACGACTGTTTTTCCCGAAGAAAAGCCCGGGACGCTACTCCCCATCGGAGTGATGATAGTGTAAATCAAACTAATACACATGTCAATTACGGTTTTGCAAACTGTGAAAGTTTCATCCGCATCATACCTACGCGGCATATATAAAAAGGTTTCAGTTGCTAATCCTGCTTGTTGCCGTCTTCCAACTCCATCAGAAGCAAATCCAGCGCACCGACCGAGATCTGCAACTCGCGCAGGGAGATCCCCAGCGACACGATCATCAGGATCAGGGCGATCGCAAAACTCCACTGTCCGCCCGCCAGCCAGCCTGCGAACAACGCAAACATACTGACCACACAAAACAGCAGGCTCAGCGTCCCATAGATTTGCGTGTTGCGGATCAAGTACACGCGGTAACGCAGGTTGGCGATCTGCCGAAGCAGGTTCGCGCTATGGTCGTTCTGATAGCGGTCGTGCAGGTTGCGGATGATGGTGGCAAGCGTCAGGAAGCGGTTCGTGTACGCCAGCAGCAAAAGCGAGACGGTCGGAAACAGCAATGCCGGGGTTGTAAGCGAGAAGTCCATGCGAATCTCACTTAATCCCGAAGTTGACGCGGCTCGGGTTGACCAGCAACATCGGCACGCTGATGCTGAACTGCGGAAGATGCGGGTTACCGACCTCCACATCATAAACCGACGTCCACGCCGTGTGGGAAACATCCAGATAGGTCGAAAGGTCGGTTTGGGTCGAAATGCGCAGTTTCCCATTCAGCACGAACGAACCGACCAGCACCTCCACAGACTTCATCATCCGGTTCGCTTCACTTTCATCATAATCCAGCGGTTCCGTGGCAGGCGGCGCAAGATGGAACGCCAACACATCCGCAGTGGGCACAAAAAACTCGAAATAGTTCAACGACCTCGGCGCCGCACCGCCGAACAGGATCACTGTCGGTTTCAAGAAATGAATAAAATTGGAAATTCCCTGCGCCCGCAGCCAGATGTTCACGCGCACATTCTCCTTGACCACGATCTCCCCGCGCACGAGCAGATTATGGGTATAGACCATTACCAAGGCTGTTTTTTCATCGGGCGCAAGCGGTTTCATCGTGAACTCCTTTTGGAATGATCAAATTATACAATACCCTTCCGCACGACTGCCGGAACGTTTATACTCGCCTCCCATGACGATTGACCCGCCCAACAACAAACGCTGGATCGTCCCGCCTCAGATCACGCCGGAGGCTGATTCTGCGCTTGAAAAATTCCCCCCGCTGCTGCGTCAGATCCTTTTCAACCGCGGTTACGCCACCGACGCCGACGCGCGCGCCTTTCTGAACGGCAAGCCCAATTTCAATACCGATCCCTTTCAAATGATCGGAGTACGTACAGCGGTCGAGCGCATCCAGTATGCGATCCAACATAACGAACCTATCGCCATCTACGGCGACTATGACGTGGATGGCGTCACCGCCACTGCTTTGCTCGTCGAAACCCTTCAAAAAATGGACGCCGACGTGCGCGGCTACATCCCCAACCGCTTTGAAGAAGGATACGGATTAAATACCAATGCGCTGGATGACCTCAAAGCGGACGGCGTGAAACTGGTCATCACCGTCGATTGCGGCATCCGCTCGCCTACCGACGGCGACAACCTGCCGCCCGCGCTGGCAGTCATCAACCCCAAACAACACGGCGATCCCTATCCCGACAAGGATCTGGCTGGCGTGGGAATCGCATACAAGATCGCCGAGGCGCTTATACAGGAAATGGGAAACGTGAAAGATGATATCCGCTTTCCTCTTTCCTCCCTCCTTGACCTTGTCGCGCTCGGAACCGTCGCAGACCTTGCGCCACTGGTCGGTGAGAACCGCGTGCTCGTGCGTCAGGGACTTCGCCAGATGAGGCAGACCACGCGCCAGGGACTCTTCTCACTGGCGGCAGTCTCCGAGTTGAATCTGGCGAAGGTCAATGCGATGAACATCGGCTTCATGCTCGGTCCGCGTTTGAATGCGGCGGGACGATTAAAAGAAGCGCTGGCGGCGTTTGAACTATTGACCACCGCCGATGTCTTCCGCGCGGGCGAACTGGCTCAGCAATTGGACGTGCAAAACCGCGAACGCCAACGTATTACGCGCGAGATGCAAGTCCGTGCCGAGGAGATCGCCACCAGCGAAGACCCGGATGCCTATCTGCTCTTTGCCGCCCATGAAGATTTCAACTCGGGCGTGGTCGGTCTCGCCGCCTCGCGCCTAACGGAAAAATATTACCGTCCCGCCATCGTCGCCTCCAAAGCAGAGGAGGAGACGCGCGGCTCATGCCGTTCCATTCCTGAGTTCCACATCACCGATGCGCTCGATCAATGCGCGGACCTGCTCGTCCGGCATGGAGGTCATGCGGCGGCGGCAGGCTTCACCGTCCGCAACGAAAACCTGCCGGAGTTGGTTGCGCGGTTAAAAGCCATCGCGGAGGAAAAACTGTCGGGCGAAGAACTCAAGCCCACGGTCACGGCAGATGCGGAAGTATCCCTGACAGACATCCGCCCGGAATTGTACGAAACCTGTCTGCGTTATCTCGAACCGACCGGGTATGGCAATCAGGAAGCCCGCTTTGTGGCGCGGAATGTGAAGGTCAAGAACTCGCGCACCGTCGGCGCGGACAGCAGACACTTGAAGCTATCGCTTGAAGATGAGAAGGGTTTCACGCACGATGCCATCGGCTTCCGCCTCGGCGACTGGCATAAAGCCATGCCCGCCCACGTAGACGTTCTGTTCACGTATGAGCCGAATGAATACAACGGACGGGTGAATTATCAATTGAACTTGAAGGATCTGAGGGCGGCGTAACTATCCCTTTTGCACGGGTTGCTTGGCGCGCCGCCATGCCATCATGCCGCCCTGCGCGTTATAGACCGTAAACCCTTCCTTTGCCAATATCTTCGAGGCAGAACGGCTGCGATTGCCTGTGGCGCAAATACAAACGATCTCGCGTCCTTTTGGCAGTTCCCCCATGCGTTTATACAACTCATTCAAGGGCATCAACTTCGCCCCGCGGATATGACCCTGACGGAATTCGTCGGGCTGGCGCACATCCAAAACCAGCGGATGTTTGCCGAATTTCAGTTTTTCGCTCAATTCTGCTGCGGTGATGTTCGGCACTGACGGTCCGAACAGTTTGGCGAGGAAGTTCATTCGTATCCATTCTCCATTGAAAGTATTTAGTTTGCGTTCAACTCATCCTCCCGCTCGGGGATCGTGAAGCGGGTGATCGTCGTGTAATCCACAAAACCGGGAAGGAATTTATTCATGAACGCTGTCACGCTCCACAACCAGGGAATGATCCACATGCGGCGCGGACGGCGGACAAGTTTCACCACCGCCTGCCCGACCTGCTCCGCCGTGAGAAGCATGAACTTGGGCGTGGTGGCTTTGGTCTTGCGCTTGATGCCCGCGTGCTGACTGAACTCGGTCACAACGCCGCCGGGATAGATGAGCGACACGTCGATGCCCCAGGGTTTCACTTCACGGCGCAATGCTTCGGAAAATCCATGTACGGCATGTTTGGATGCGGCGTAGATGGTGTAGGTCGGCGTGCCGACCAATCCCGCCATCGAGCACATATTAATAATACTGCCGCTGCGCTGTTTCATCATCACCGGCAGAACCTGCCGCGTGGTCTGGATGACGCCCATCACGTTCACGTCAATTTGCGCCTGAATATCCTTAACGGGGTCGAGGTTCTCCAGCCAGTCCAGCCGCCCGAAGCCTGCGTTATTGACCAGCACATCGATGCGCCCGAATTTTTCCAGCGTTTGCGCCACCATGTTTTGGATGTCTTCGAGTTTGGAAAGGTCGGCTTGTACGACCAACGCCTCCGCGCCCATTGCTTCGATCTCCTCCGCCAGCGACTGGAGTCTGTCCACGCGGCGGGCGGCGAGAACGACCTTCGCACCTTCGCGCCCGAACTCGCGCGCGGCGGCTTCGCCAATCCCCGACGATGCGCCAGTGACAATGACAACTTTACCTTTAATGTCCATGTCATTCTCCTTTTTATCATGTCATTGCGAGGGATGCTTTCAGCGTCCCGAAGCAATCTCTCGCTAAAATTGGAGATTGCTTCGTCGCTTCGCTCCTCGCAATGACATCCAACTACGGACCCCAGCGAGGTTGGTAATCACAGTAATCATTATTCGTCAGGCGGCGCACATCTGTGCCGTCCACGCGCATGATGTAAATCTCACAGCCGTGGTCGTCGCGATACTTGTCGAAGTACGACGTGAACGCCACCCACCCGCCATCGGGCGAGATGGATGGTCCCTGCGAGTTGCCGCCCGTCGGTGACAGCATGCGCGCATTCGAGCCGTCCGCGTCCATGATGAAGACGTCGCGATTCCAAGCGGGACCGGAATACGTGACAATAAACCGTCCATCGGGTGACCAATCGCTTCTTCCCCGTATCGCGGGCAGGTCGCTGACCTTTTGCAGTTCACTCCCGTTGAGCCTGATCCTGAATAATTGAATCGCGCCTTGCATATCGGATGCGAACAAAATGTAATTTCCATCCGGCGACCAGGTCGGGTCCCAGCCGGAGGCGTTGGGTATCCTGCGTTGATCGCTGCCATCGCGGTTCATCAACCAAATTTCATTGGATGTCGGTGTGGATAGTTTGAACGCGATCAAACTTCCATCGGGAGAAATCTCGGGACCGTTGACATTACCAAGACGGTCAGTCAACTGTTCGACATTGCCAGTATCGATCTCGATCTCATAAATCTCATAGATGTTCGGCTCGCGGAATGCGGCATAGACCACGCTCCTGCCATCCGGCGCAACGGATGGGTAGTAATGCTGGCGCGTGTTGTCCGTGGTCAAGCGGCGGAAACCCGTTCCATCCGCGTTGATGATGCAAATTTGATTGCTCGCCTGTACTTTGAACACCTGGCACGTGAAGGCGATCTTGCCGGTCGGCTCGCCATTGGAAGATGTCGGGTAAGGCGTGGGAGGCGAATCCACTATCAGCGGGGTGGAAGCCGCGAGGGTGGCAAGCAGGTCCGGGGGAGGGGTGGAAGCGGCAGGCAGGTTGCAGGCGGAGAGGAACAAGAACAGCAAAA
>CAYPHR010000120.1:0-6229 GCA_964410375.1 uncultured Anaerolinea sp.
TACTCGCCCCATACGCCCCTCAGCGTATTGCAGATTTCACCGAGCGTGACATCATTTTCCACGCACTCGATGAACAGCGGCATCAAGTTCTCGGTTCCTTTGGCGGCATCCGCCAATTTGCCGAGCAACTCATCCACTCTTTCATTCTTTCTACTTTCCCTCAATTCCTTCAATCTCTCCCTTTGCCCCAACTCGATGGAAGGGTCAACCTTCAAACGTTCCAGCGTCAGATCCTCCTCCACCGCGAATTGATTGACGCCCACCACGATCTGTTCCTTCTTCTCGATGGCTTGTTGCGCGGCGTACGCGGCATTTTGGATCTCGTTCTGCATGAATCCATGCTCGATGGCGGTCATTGCCCCGCCCATTTCGTCGATTTTGGCAATGTACTCTTCCGCGCCTTTTTCGATCTCGTCGGTCAGGTATTCGATCAGGTACGACCCCGCCAGCGGATCGATCGAATCCGCAGCGCCTGATTCATGCGCAAGGATCTGCTGGGTGCGCAATGCCACGCGCACCGACTTTTCCGTGGGGAGCCAGAGCGCCTCATCCATTGAATTGGTGTGCAAGGATTGCGTCCCGCCCAGCACCGCGGACAGCGCCTGCACGGTCACACGCACGACGTTGTTCTCAGGCTGTTGCGCGGTCAGCGTCGAGCCTGCGGTCTGCGTGTGGAAGCGCAACTGCCACGAAGACGGCTTCTGCGCCTTGAAACGTTCGCGCATGATTCTTGCCCACAATCTGCGAGCCGCGCGGAACTTTGCCACTTCCTCCAAAAAGTTGTTGTGCGCGTTGAAGAAGAACGACAACTGCCCCGCGAACTCGTCCACGTTCAAGCCTGCCTTCAGCGCGGCTTCCACATATGCAATACCGTTCGCCAGCGTGAACGCCACCTCCTGCACCGACGTCGAACCCGCCTCGCGGATGTGATAACCCGAAATGGAAATGGTATTCCAGTTCGGCACTTCCTTCGCGCAGAACGAGAAGATGTCCGTGATCAGCCGCATCGAAGGCGCAGGTGGAAAGATATACGTCCCGCGCGCCACGTACTCCTTCAAAATATCGTTTTGGATCGTCCCGCGCAGCTGCTTCATCTCCACGCCCTGCCGCTTCGCCACCGCAATATACATCGCCAGCAAAACGCCCGCGGGCGCGTTGATTGTCATGGACGTGGAAACTTTGTCCAAGGGAATCTGGTCGAACAACTGCTCCATATCTTTGATGGATGAGATCGACACGCCCACCTTGCCGACCTCTCCCTGCGCAATGGGATCGTCCGCATCGTACCCGATTTGAGTTGGGAGGTCGAACGCGACCGACAGCCCCGTCTGACCTTGTGCCAGCAAATAGCGATAACGCTTGTTCGATTCTTCCGCCGTGGAAAAGCCTGCATACTGCCGCATCGTCCAAAAGCGCGAACGATACATCGTCGGTTGGACTCCGCGCGTGTAAGGATACTCGCCCGGAAAACCGAGTTTTTCAAGATAGATTTCATCCGTAGGGGCGGGGTCCTCCCGCCCAGGCAGCGCCACGCGGGGGACCTCAATACCTGCTGAGGTTTCGAAGTGCTCTTTCCTTTCCTTGAACTTGTCCAATGACTTCTTGAGCGTATTTTCCTGCCACTTTTTGTATTGTTCTTGTATGGTCATGTTGAAATCCTTTTATCCCATGTCATTGCGAGGAGGACGAAGTCCGACGAAGCAATCCCCAGATAATAGGAGATTGCTTCGGGCGGAAGAACGCCGCCCTCGCAATGACATTAAGTTTTCTCACTCACATAATATTGATGCAGAAACCACACCGACACCGCGCCAAGCAGATGCCATAGGGCATGTCCCTGCAGCAGACTGGTCTCGAAGCACAGGGTCCGAGTGTTGTCCAATATCCAGATTATATAGGCAATTGCCATCAAGCCGATGCCGAGCCTCAGCGGTTTCACGTCAATGCGCGGATTTGCCTTCCTGCGGAAATACGCCTCGAAGAATAATGCCACGATCAACACGATGGCGAACACGTAGCGGCGCGTATCAGGGACGGCGATCTGCAATCCGCTGAGGAAAATGTTGATGGTCAGGAACAGCCCCATGGTCGTAGGGAGGCGCAGAGTCCAGATCCGCTCGAAGGCGTAGACCAGCATGAAGACCGCCAGCAGGAACATCCCGAACACGTCGAGGAATTGACCGATGAAGGTCAGTGAGGCGTGGTAGAAGGCGCTTCCCAATCCGATGATGATGCAGGAAATTCCCATGACGGAGGAGTAGCCTGTTGGCAGGCGTTGGGCGGAGGTGCGTTTGTACGCCAGCATGAGCGCCCCGCTGAAGACGAAGCCTAATGAAGAGATCGTGTTCGCAGTTTGCCGCATTGCGCTGTGCGGATTGGACGCTTCGCAGAAACAGCCGTCGGTGATACAGGTGGCGGGACGGAAACTGTCCCAGATGTCAGCGGGCAGGATGGAGAACGCGAGAAGCGTGACGATGGAGACGACAAGCGCGGCGGGGACGATAATTCGCTGCATGGTTTCGTTCCCCAAGTATAAAACCGTCAGTTGGATTTAGGAATTGGACAAAGACAGGATGATTAATAGACAAAAGTCACATGCTGAAATGAGGTGGAAATGCTACACTTTTCGTATACATCAACAAGGAGTCTCGCATATTATGGGAAACAAGACCTTATTGTATATCGGTGCGGGGATCTTATTGCTCATCGGCGTATGTTTGTTTGGATACGGCATCTTGAGCGTGATCGGTTCGACATCCGCGCAGGGGAGTTCCTCCTGGCTGTCATTTGGGATCGCGTTCGCCTGCGTCGGGGCGCTCTTTCTCGGAGGCGGGGTCTGGCTCATCGTCACGGCGACCAAGCGTCGGGAAGGCGGCGGCGACGTCACGTACAAGATCGATCTGCCCGGGCAGACCCAGGTGGAGCAGATGAAGTGCCGCTCCTGCGGCGGGACGTTGAAAGCGGATAACGTTAAGATGATCGCTGGCGCGCCGACGGTGGAATGTCCGTTCTGCGGCACGGTCTATCAATTGACGGAAGAACCCAAGTGGTAGTGTGATTCGCAATGTGTGATTCGGAGCGCGTATGAAAAAATCTATTGCCATTCTGCTGGCGCTGTTGCTGGCTATAAGTTCTGCGGTCCCAGCCTTTGCGCAAACGTATTCGTTCAGCCTCGACCGGGAAGTGGTGAATGTGTATTGGAACGAAGACGGCTCGATGTCGCTGGATTACCAGTTCACGTTTACCAACCGTCCGAGCGCAAGCCCGATCGATTTTGTGGATGTGGGCTTGCCGAATTCCAGCTTCAACTTCAATTCCATCTCTGCGGATGTGAACGGCGTGCCGGTCTCTGTTTCGCGGGATTATCAGGGTGAGGGCGGCTCAGGCGTGGCGGTGGAATTGGGCTCGCAAGCCATCCAGCCCGGGCAGACGGGCGTTGTGCATGTGTACGTTGGTCGCATCGACCGCGTGATGTATCCTGATGACAACGACGAAGCCTATGCCTCCGCTGTTTTCACACCGACCTGGTTCGGCTCGCAGTTCGTCGTCGGCACCACCGATTTGACGGTGATCTATCACCTGCCGCCCGGTGTCCAGCCCGAAGAGCCGCGCTGGCATGGTGCGCCGTCCGGCTTCCCAAGCGAACCGCAGACGGGATTCGATGACGAGGGGCGCATCACATACACATGGCGCAATCCATCCGCAAGTGGTTCGACCCAGTATAAGTTCGGCGCATCCTTCCCAAAGACATATATTCCTGAATCTGCGATCGTCACCGCTCCCGCCTTTGATTTCGGTGGTTTATTCTCATCCATATTCGAGAATCTCGGTGTGTTGTTATGCGGCGGCTTCATGTTTTTTGTCATTTTCGGCGCCCCCATTCTCACAGCGGTCGCCGACCGCAGACGAAAACTGCAGTACCTGCCGCCGAAGATCGCCATTGAAGGTCATGGCATCAAACGCGGTCTGACCGCTGTCGAAGCCGCGCTCCTGCTTGAACAACCGCTCGACAAAGTGATGACCATGATCCTGTTCGGCGTCATCAAGAAGGACGCGGCAAAGGTCGTCAGCCGTGATCCCCTCAAATTGGAAATTGTCCAGCCGCTGCCGGAAAAACTGCACGACTACGAGAAAAAATTCCTGGATGCATTCAAGGAAGCCAATGAAAAGAGCCGCCAGAAAATGCTCCAGACCATGATGATCGCGCTCGTCAAATCGGTTTCGGAGAAACTGCGCGGGTTCAGCCGCAAGGAAACCATCGCCTACTACAAATCCATCACCGAAAAAGCCTGGGCAATGGTCGAAGCGGAAAACACGCCCGAAGTGAAAAGCCAGAAATACGAAGAAGCGCTCGAATGGACGATGCTCGACAAGGATTACGATGACCGCACGCGGCGCACTTTCACCGGACCTGTCTTCCTGCCGCGTTGGTGGGGGAATTACAACCCGACCTATCGTCCCGCCACGTCCGCGCCCGCCTCTGCCAAGCCGATGGCTGTTCCTGCACCGAAGGGCAGTACCGCCCTCCCCGGCGCGGACTTCGCCGCGCAGGTTGTGACCGGCGTGCAGACATTCTCGCAAAAGGCGGTCGGTAACGTGCAATCCTTTACCGAAAGCATCACCAAAACGACGAATCCGCCTCCCAAACCCTCCTCCAGCGGACGGAGCGGCGGAAGCGGTGGTCGTTCCTGCGCCTGCGCGTGTGCTTGTGCAGGTTGTGCCTGTGCCTGCGCGGGTGGAGGACGTTAGCTGTTTCATTTAGCGGTAAGCAATTAGAGGTAAATTATGTCATTACTTGATACGGTAAAGAATATTTTTCAACCACCGTCCACGGTCTATCATCCGCCATCGGGTTTGTACCATTACGCCCGCGAAACGGAAAACGAGAAATCACGCATCCACCTGCGCCTCGATGCAGACGGGACTGGCACGCTCATTGTCAACGCCAACAGCATCATGCACCTTAATCCCACCGCTGCGTTCATGGCGTGGATGATCCTGGAAGGAAAAAGCGACGCGGAGATTACAAAGGCGGCGCAGAAAACATGGAAAGTGGAAAACGGGTTGCTCGAACAAGACCTCTCCAATTTCCACTTTCAACTCGACGAACTTCTGCGTCCTGATGGCGCGTGCGCCATCCACGATCTTGAACTGGAAATGAACATGCCGTTCAGCGCGCGCCCGTCCGCGCCATACCGCATGGATCTGGCGATCACCTATCGCTGTAACAACGATTGTGCCCACTGTTACAACGCCCGCGAACGGAATTTCCCTGAACTGGATACCGATTCGTGGAAGCGGATTCTCGATAAACTGTGGGAGTTGGGCGTGCCGCATATCATCTTCACCGGTGGCGAAGCGACTTTGCGAAATGACCTGCCCGAACTCATCCGCCACGCTGAATCCAACGGACAGATCACGGGTCTTAATACCAATGCCCGCCGCCTGATGGATATGAACCATGTGGATTGCCTTGTCGAAGCGGGGTTGGACCACGTGCAGATCACGGTCGAATCCTGCGTGCCGGAGATCCACGACGAAATGATGCGCGCCAAAGGCGCTTTCAAACAGACCATTGCCGGCTTGAGGAATGTACTTCGCTCAAAACTGTACGTGATGACCAACACCACCATGCTTCGCACGAATGTCCACACCATCCCCGATACTCTCGATTTTCTGGCGGATGTTGGCGTGCCGACCATCGGCTTGAATGCGTTGATCTATTCCGGGCAGGGACTGACCGTTGGCACAGGTTTGCGTGAAAGCGAGTTACAGCTCGTCCTCGATATTGCCACCAGGAAAACCGCCGAGCGCGGACAAAAACTGATCTGGTACACGCCGACGCAGTACTGCGAGTTCGATCCCACCGCGCACAACCTCGGCGTGAAGGGCTGTACTGCATCGCTTTACAGCATGTGCATCGAATCGAACGGAAATGTCCTGCCGTGCCAGTCGTACTATCATCCGCTTGGGAGTTTTCTTGCGGATTCATGGGATTCGATCTGGAATCACAAACTGTCCGTGCAGTTGCGCGAGCGGCAAAACCTGCCCTTCAAATGCGAGACCTGCCCGGTCGTTGTCGAATGCGGCGGCGGATGCCCGCTGCAATTCGAGAACCACCGCGAGAACTACGGAGTCAACCTGCCTGTGCTACACTAAAGCATACTCAAAGTTTGGAGTCAGCCAGCTTGCTGGCGTGTTGCGGGAGCAAACTCCCTGACTCCATAGA
>CAYPHR010000120.1:6239-8464 GCA_964410375.1 uncultured Anaerolinea sp.
TTAGGAACAATTTCATGCAAATCTGTTACCTGCTCGCCTTTCCTGATTCGGACGAGGGAAAAGCCCCGGCGCCCGAACAACTCAAAGTCCAGAAGGATGCGCCTTACTTCCAGCCTGTAGACATTGATCTCGTCAGCCTGGGCGAAGAGACCATCATCATCGAAGGCTACGCGGTTTCCGTCAACCGGCAGCGTTATGATGGCTGCGCGCAAATGATCGAATGCCGCTTTGATCTGGAAGACCCATTCGCGTCATCCGTGCTGCAATTGCGGATCAAGATCCAAGCCGCGCTGCAGAGCAGGTATGTGCCCGAAACCATCCGTGCCAGCGGACTGTTCGAAGATTACACCATCCTGCTGGTGAAGACGATGAAGCCTTCGCCCGAAAAATGGATCGAGAAGAACGCCGCCGCGCTTGCGAAATTCATCCGTTCACAGCGCGAGACGCTCGATCCGGCTGAGATCAACGAGATTTTGATCTCGCGCACACAGTATTCCGCCAGCGACATGACGGTGGTGGATTGGGAAGGCGCGGTCATCATTGCGCCGAATGAAGATTACGACTCGGACATTGCCCTGCTCAAGATCGGCAATTACCAACTCCTGCGCTACCGCATGTTGGATCAATCCATTGATGCCATGCTCGACTCGATCAGCGAAACCTTTTTCAAAGACCGCGGACGTCCGCGCCTGACGAGCGGCGTTGTCCGCAAGATTGCGGAACACAAACTTGAAGTGATGATCGATTTCGAGCGCGTCGAACAGAACCTGCTGCTCATCGGCGATTGGTACTCGGCAAAATTATATGAAGCCATCCAAAGCGAACTGTACCTGAAGGACTGGAAGGACAACCTGCGCAGCAAACTCGATAATCTCGAAGGCATTGTCGGGACCATCAAGGACAATTTTTCGCTCTCCCTCGAACGTGTGTGGGGGCGCATCGAAATGGCGATATACATGATCATGCTGGTCGGCTACCTCTATCTTTTCCTTGCAGATATGGGCTGGCTGGGTCCATAGGAGAATCACATGAACATTTTTCAACGCATCACAAAACGCTTTGCAAAGGTCACGCCGCTTCCTGCCGGCACTATGCACATGCAGGCTTTTGAAGATGAAAAGCCCTACCGCCTCCATCTGCGCTTGCGACCTGATGGCTCGGGCATTCTCGTCATCAACGCCTCTACTGTTTTGCAGCTCAATCCAACCGCTGCCGAGTATGCCTATCACTTCGTAAAAGGCACGCCGCCCGAAGACGCCGCAAAGGAGATCGCCGCGCGTTATAACATCAAATGGAAGGATGCGCTTGCAGACTTCACTGACTTCTCCGAGCGGATTCACGCCCTCATCTCCACGCCCGACCTTGACCCCGCCTCCTTCCTCGGCTTTGAGCGGGCACAGCCCCACACAGCGGATTCCACCCTGCGGCTGGATTGCGCCCTGACGTATCGCCTGCCCGAAGAGACTCACGCTCATTATGCCCCTGTCAAGCGCGTGGACCGCGAACTGACCACTACCGAATGGCAGACAATTCTCGATAAAGCCTGGCATGCCGGTATTCCGCACATTGTCTTCACCGGCGGCGAAGCGACCTTGCGTGACGACCTTCCCGAACTCATTGCCCACGCCGAAAAGAACGGACAAGTCTGCGGCTTGCTGACAGACGGCATCAAACTCGCCGACAAAGAATACCTCGAAGCCCTCCTGCAAACGGGGCTCGACCACATCCTGCTTGTCCTGCAGCCTGATGAACCGCGCTCATGGAAAGCCATCCAGACCATCATCCCGCAGGATATTTTCATCACAGTCCATCTCACGCTCACGAAAGAAAATGCGGGTCAAGCCCGGGATATCCTCGAAAAGATCGCCAACCTTGGCGTGGAAAATATCTCTCTCAGCGCTGCGGATAACTCCCTGGTGGACAAACTGCTCGAATTGCAGGATGCTGCCAGCGGACTCGCACTCAACTTGCACTGGGATCTGCCCGTGCCATATTCCGCTTCCAATCCCGTCAGCATCGAAACCGTGGACGATGAAATTCCCGAAGGCGCAGGCAAGGCATGGATGTACGTTGAACCTGACGGCGACGTGCTCCCCGCACAGGGCGAAGCGGATAAGGTGCTTGGTAACTTCCTGAGAGATGGCTGGGAAACGATCTCTGCAAAATAACTCCATGGTATCCTTGCCGGAATTCCGGCAAGGATACCTAAAACCGTGTTTGAACAT
>CAYPHR010000121.1:0-8461 GCA_964410375.1 uncultured Anaerolinea sp.
GACCGCCTACCAATAAGGCAACCCGGTCCGCGTAACGGGCGGCGAGATTGAGGTCATGCTGGGCGATCAGCACGGCGAGATGTTCGTCCCGCGCGAGTTCACGGATCAATTCCAACAAGCTGACTTGATATTGCAGATCGAGATGCGCGGTCGGTTCGTCGAGCAAAAGGATCGGCGTGGACTGACACAAAGCCCGTGCGAGCAGGATGCGCTGTGCCTCCCCGCCGGAGAGTTCGCCCACGCGACGGTCTGCGAATGCCAGGGCGTGGACTCGACTCAGGGCTCCCCGGGCAAGTTCCTCGTCAAGGGATGAAGCGTGACCGAGAAATCCAAGATACGGTGTGCGTCCCATCAAGACCGTCTCCCACACCGTAAACGCGGGCGGCAGGGAGATCGCCTGCGGGACGACCGCCATGTAACGCGCGCGCTGCATCGGGTCGAGCGCATGGAAGTCGTCGCCGTTGGTGCGGACTTGCCCGGTGGATGGTATCACGCCGCTGGCTGCGCGGATGATGGTGGATTTGCCCGCGCCGTTCGGACCGATGAGCGCCAGCACTTCGCCGTTGTTGACGTTGAAGGAAACATCATGCAACACTTGATGTCCGTGATAGGAAGCGGAGAGGTTTTGGATTTTGAGCATGGTGTTTATGGGTGGATCAAAATATCAAATACCAATATAAAGCGGTCTCATTCGGCTTGGTATTTTTGAATGTATATTGATCAAAGCCGCCAAGGACAAAACCGCATTTTTGATACAACTGACAGGCGGGGACATTGTCGTCCTGAGTCTCGAGCATAATGCCGGGAAAGCGCTTCGCCTTCGCCCATTGAATTGCTTCGCCCATCAAAGCCTGTCCCACGCCCAAACCGCGGAACTCAGGGTTGACAATGAGATCGTCGATGTAGGCAAAGCCATTCCACCACGAAATGACCTTGACCTGCCCCGCAAGTTGACCGTCCACATCGGCGAAGAAGATGGCTTTCTCATCGCTTTCCACAAACGTGGATGCATCCACGTCGTCAACGGGGATCTCCTTTTCATACGGAGCGACAGGCGCAACCGAATAGGTCAGCCTTCCATCCTCCATGCCCAGCACAAGTTTGGAATTCACCGTGAACTTGCGGTTGAACTTGTCCACTTGATGGATGGATTGCGAATCGAGTTTACGGGTTGTAACGGTCATCTCTACCAATATCCTTGATTTTTCACGCGGCGCAGGACCCACAAAAAGAACGGTGCGCCGACCAATGCAGTAACGATGCCGACAGGAATCTCCTGCGGCGCAAGCACAACCCGGGCGATCACATCCGCAACCAGCAAAGCGGACGCGCCGCCAACAATGGACAGCGGGATGAGGCGGCGATAGTCCCCGCCGAACCACAGGCGCATGATGTGCGGGACGATCAGCCCGATGAAGCCGATGATACCGGAAAATGCCACCGCCGCCGCCGTCGCAAGGGATGCCGCCACCAGCAGGATGGTCTTCGAGCGCGTGACGTTGAGTCCGAGTTGTTGAGCCTGGTCATCGCCGAATTGCAGCAGGTTGAGGCGATAGCCGCTGAAAAGCAGAATTCCCAGACCGATCGCAAGATATGGAAGCATCGCAAGGACAGCCGTCCAGCCGGACTGGCTTGCCCCGCCCAACAGCCAGCCCAACGCGCGGCGGACTTCACTGGTGGAACGCAGCATTAGGAAGGAAGTCAGGGATGTAGCAAAGGAGGAGAACGCCACGCCCGCCAGGATCAAGTTGGTGGTTGGAATTGTCCGCCCGACGCGGGCAAGGTAATAGACAATGAAAACCGTCAGCAATGCCGCAAGAAAAGCGGACATCGGAATTGCCATCAATCCCCAGAACGAATAGGGCCACTGAATCGACATGGCGATCACCGCGCCAAGCCCCGCGCCAGAAGCGACGCCGATCAGGAACGGGTCTGCCAGCGGATTGCGGAACAGTCCCTGATATGCCGCGCCGCTCCCGCTCAATGCCGCGCCCGTCAGCGCGATCAGAACCGTGCGCGGCAGGCGGATGTTCCACACAATGAAAGTATAGGTCTTCTCGCCTGCTCCGCGCAGGATGTCCCACAATTCGGCGGGGGAAATGAACACAGAGCCAATCGCCAAACTAAGGACGATGGCAAAACCAAGGAAGAGGAAGGAGGAAAGAATGGGTTTGCGCATAAAAGATTTTCACCGCAGAGGCGCAAGTTCACAGAGTTTTCAAAAGGTTTTCTCAGCGTTCTTTGCGTCTCTGCGGTCGGAATTCAGGATTTATATCACTCCGAGTTCTCCGCTATTACATTGATTTACTCAAACGCACCCGGATGCAATATCTTCGCCAGCGCTTCGAGACCATCCACCAAACGCGGACCAGGTCGGCTGATCAGGTTGTCGTCGATGGGGAAGATATTACCGTCCTGCACGGCGACGATACTTTCCCAGCCCGCGCGTTCCTTCACAGATTCGGGCGTCACACCCCACATCGCATCGCCAAGGACGATAACGGACGGGTTGGCAACCACGATCTGTTCCAAGCTCAACTGCGGATACGGGTCCGCCGCGCTGCTGGCAATATTGAAGCCGCCGGCGCGTTCGATCAGCAGGTCGCCGAACGTTCCCGGACCGTACGTCCATGGTTTGGTCGGGTCGGTGGCGTCGATTTCGTAGAACACGTTCGGGCGGAAGCTGAGCGGCGCGATCTTTTCATCCACCGCCGCCACGCGCTCTTTGAGCGATGCGACCAGTTCACTCACGTCGTGTCCGGTGAGTTGACCGACGATCTCTAGATTGACGTACATCTCCTCCAGCGTGGTCGGGTTGCTCAAATAATACACGGTCAAACCCAGATCTTCCAATTGTTTGACCAGTTCCGGCGTGTTGATCTCAGCAGCAAGCACAAGGTCGGGTTCGAGCGCAACGATGGCTTCCGCGCTGAACTCGCCCATCGAACCGCCAATGCTGGGAAGCGATGCGGCTTCAGCGGGATAATCCGAAAACTCATCCCGTCCGACCACCTGTGCGCCTGCGCCGACCGCAAAAAGGATCTCCGTGTTGGACGGCGCGACCGAGACGATGCGCTGTGCGGGTCCTGCAAGTACGACTTCACGACCAAGCCCGTCCGTGAACGTCAACCCGCCTGTCGTCACAGATTCAGGCGCACATGCGGTCAGAAGTGCGATCAGTAAAGTTATAACCAAGGTCTTACGTAACATCTTTTTTCTCCTAAAATGAAATGAAAATCCCCAGCATGGGCTGGGGAGGCTGGAGAGGCAATCCGGTTCTGCCGTCATCCACCTCCTTTCCGCGAGAGAGTGGTGAACCGACCAACAGCGGGCGACCTGGCTTGTTAGTCCTTTTGTCGCTTGGTCTCGTAGTCACCTGGTCGTTTTGACCACGCGACTATCCGACGATTTGACTACCAGACTAACTTCACAGTTGCGCGACAGCGTCAGAATTTCACTGACTTCGCCGCTTGCTGATCGTTGTTTACGTCATTCTACCACCAAAGACGGCGCACGAACCAATACAAAAAGCCGCGCGTCCCGAACGGCGCAAAGTACAACGTCCGCCCATTGCTCCATTCTTCCCCGAAGGAAAATTTCTTGTGGACGAACTCCCCCGCCTTTTTATCCTTCCGGTGCAGGATGAAAAAGCCCTCATGCTTGAGCGACGCATCCCGATCATCATCCCAAACCTGTTCCACTTCCAGCGGATGCAGGCGCTTCAACGCCTCGCGGACAGCTGACTCAAAATCGATCAGCCTTACCTCAGGGAAGGTTTCCCTCGCCCCGTCGTGCTGGACCATGCTGTCACTGGACAGCCCGCCGACCAGTGCGTACGCGATCGGATACGGGACAGGCGTCATCAGGTCGATACCGAACGCCATGAACCAGACCGGAATGCCGGGAATTAAGAGCATCCTGCGTTTGTGACCGCGCGCCTCGGCATACTTCTTCATCAAGTCCTGATAGGAAAATGTATCCGGTCCGCCGATCTCAAAGACCCGACCGCGCCCGTTGGGATTGGTCAATGCCGCCAGTAAATAGTCCACAATGTTCTGCGCCGCAATCGGTTGGGACCTGTTCCTCAGCCAGGCGGGACCGGGGATGACCGGGAACAATTCGGTCATAAAGCGGATCATCTCGAACGAAATGCTCCCTTCGCCCGCGATCACTCCCGCGCGGAATTCAGTGACGGGCACGCTCCCCTTCCGTAATGTCACGCCGGTTTCGATGCGCGAGCGCATATGCGGCGCGATATGCTGTTCGGGGTCTGCCAGCCCGCCGAGGTAGATGATGTGTTCCACACCCGCCTCTTCTGCCGCGGATGCAAAGTTGCGCGCGCCTTCAAGCTCAATGGACGTGTATCCACGCCCCGAAGACATGTTGTGAATAAGATAATAAGCGGTATGGACTCCCGCCAATGCGGGAACAAGAGAAGCGGCGTCCATCACATCCCCGCGCACCATTTCCACTTGAGAGAACCATCGGCGCGATCTTAGCCGTTCCGGCTGGCGCGCCAGTGCGCGGACATGGTATCCGCGTTCGAGCAGTTGGGGAATCAAACGGCTGGCAATGTAACCGGTCGCGCCGGTGACGAGGATGAGTTTATCTGTCATTGCGAGGAGGAGTGAAGCGACAACGAAGCAATCTCATGCTCATCGTTCCACCTTGAACGGCGTGACGTTGGGATCGATGACTTCGCCAAATTCCCTCGCGGCGAGGTGACCGCTGAAGACGGCTTGCGCGATGATGTTCGGGGCTTCGGCGTCGCCGATCAGGCGCAGGGATTTGAGTCTCCCATCGTCCAAGGCAGGTTTGAGCTCGTGATAGAGCGAATCGTTGGGAATGCGCTCGGTGACCATGACTACGGCGTCGCAGGGGAGCACGGTTTCAGCGGAGGTGATGACATGGGAGATTGCCGCAGTTGTCGGGGAGTGCGAGGCGAGAACGTGGTGCGGAAGCAGGGTCACGTTCAGGTCAAGCAGGCGTTTGTAGATGCGGTCCTGCTCAAGGGTGAATTCCGTCCACGCAGAAATGGTGGGAGCAGGCGTCACGAGCGTGACATTACAGCCGTTCTGCGCGAGCAATTCCGCGAGCACGCCGCCCATGTAGTAGTGGTCGTCATCGTAGATGACCACATGTTCGAGCGCAGGAACTTCCTCCCGTAATTTCGACAGCAAGCTGTCTGACTCCATATTCAAGCGCATCAGATCATCAGGTGTGAACACTTTTGCATTGCCTTCAACGGGGCGCGAGAGAAAACGCCCGACGCCGTCGCGCCGCCATGCGGAGCCGGTGGCAAGGATGACGTGCGGTTCGCCCGATTCAAGGATGTCTTTCGCGGTCATCGGGCTGGAGGGGTAGAAGAAAATATTCTCAAGTTTTTGGATCTGTGTCAGCCGCCAGTCAATGACGCGCCGCCACTCGATCAGGTTCGGCAGCGCGGACTCGAGCAGGACACGCCCGCCCGCCTCGCGCTTCGCGTCGGTGAGGATGACCCGGTACCCGCGCTGACCCAATGCCCGAGCCGCCTCCAGCCCGGCGGGACCCGCGCCGACGATGAGGATCTCTTCGTCACTTTTCTTCGAGGGGATGATCTCAGGATGCCACCCGCGCCGCCACTCTTCGCCCATCGTCGGGTTCTGCGTACAGCGGATCGGCACGAAGCGCGTATCGCCTGTGACGCAGATATTACAGCCGATGCACTCGCGGATGTCATCATGCCTGCCTTCTTTTATTTTCTGGGGCAGGAACGGATCGGCAATGGACGGGCGCGCCGCGCCGATGAGGTCCATTACGCCGCGCTCGATGGCGGAGACCATGCTGTCGGGAGACGTGTATCGTCCCACACCGACCACCGGTTTGCTGGTGAGTCCCTTTACAAAGGAAATATATTTCTCCTGATGTCCTTCCTTGCCGAAGCGCGAGGTAATGGAATCGTTCTTCCACGCGCTGATGTTCACATCCCACAGGTCGGGCAGTTCCGCCAGCATCCCCACGATATCCTGTGCTTCTCCGTCGTACTGCATCCCGTCTGCGCCGAGCAACTCATCCACTGCAAAACGGACTGCCACCGCGCACGTGTCGCCGACCGCATCCCTGGTGTCTTCGATCAGTTCGCGCAGGAAACGCACGCGGTTCTCCAATGAACCGCCGTATTCATCGGCGCGGTCATTGTCCTTTGACAGCAAATGGAACGCCAGAGTCATGTTATGAGCGGCATAACAGTAGATGATATCGAAGCCCGCCTTCTTCGCGCGCACCGCCGCATTGCGGTGCCATGTGCGGATCTGTTTCAGGTCTTCCTTCGAAGCGGTGCGCGTCTGACCGGGTTCATATCCGCCTCCGCCGGTGATGCTCATCGAGCGCGGAGCAAAGCCCGCTGCGCGCGAATACAGGTTTGCCGCGTCATGGCTGTTATAGGTCAGTTCGATGCCCGCCAACGCCCCATGCTTATGAACGGATTCGGTCATCAACTGCCAGGCGGGGATATCGTCATCGCTCCATATCCGCCCTTCGAAATACGGCGAAAGATCGGTGGTGTAATGGATCTCGGTCTCTTCCGTGCAGACCACGCCCCAGCCTCCTTCCGCTTTCATCTCACGCATTGCCGCCATGCCTTTCGGCATGCGGTAGCCGAATCCGTTGCAGTGCGGCACCTGATAGAAGCGGTTCGGCGCAGTGACAGGTCCGATTCGAAGCGGCTGGAAGAGAATATCGTAACGGGAAGTCATGGGGATTCCTTTAATAAAGACCTGACAGGTTTCAAGTCCTGTCAGGTCTGTTGCGGATCATTTACAGCTTTGCAGGGTCGGGAACAGGCTGTAGCCGTATTCTTCCATCCGGTCTTCCGAGCCGACCGGCAGGACGATCATCATGGTCACAACGCGGGTGGCGGTGTCGTTCTGCGCCCAATAATAGATATCGTAATCGAAGCCTTGGTCAACCGCCTTGAACTGATACAGCCGCAGACCGGCATCCGTTCGGCATTCGTCCACGCGCTGGTACCGCTGATAGTTGCCGAAGATGATGTCCCAGTTCTCGTCCCCGAAGAATTGATCCAGGTCGAGTTCCTCATAACCGCAGGGGAAGATCAACGCCTCCAGGAAGGCGACCGCTGAAATGGAACTGCCGAACCACGTCACAGCCACGCGGCTGTCCTCCACCGTATAACTGCGTTCCCAATCGGGCGTGTTGAACAGACCGCCGGTAAAGGCAAGCGCGCGGTCAACATCCTCCTGCGTGGGCTGGGTGGAGATGCAGGTCATTTCCTCCACAGCCAGCGGCGGGACGGTCGGCGGGACGGGTGTGGGCATGGGCGTCGGCGTGGCAGCCGGGGCGCAGGCGGAGAGTAAAAGCAGGACGAGCAGGACGGGCGTGAATTTTTTCATGGAGAAACCCTCAAAGGGACGGTGATTAATGCGAGTATAGCACGCCCAAGCAAAATTGCCCGACCATCCATCGGGGGATCATGAGCGCTGCGCTTCTTTCCGCGCTCCAGCCTGTCGCTCCCCATGTTGCCTGAGCGAACCCTAGGGCTTGCGCCCGAGGAACATCTTCACATGGATGTCGGAACGGAAGATGAGCGTCTCGTTCTTTTGTTTGGCGGCTTCGAGCGCAGCCTTGATGCGTTCCAATCCGTTCTGATACAGGTCGTCACTCAACAATGCCAACTGTGACGTGGCGTTATGCTTCAGGAACGGGTCTTTCAAGACCGCTTCTCCCATATGGAAGTTCTGAATGTGTTCCACCGTCTGGAATGAGATATCTTCAAAGCCCTGCCGTTCCATCATCCGCGTCAACGCCTTTCCGGAAGGATAACGGCGCAGGTCGGTGTCGTAGACCGTATCGAAGTAATTGTAGATATACCAGTCGGACGAGCCCTCTTCGTGCGGGTCATGTCCGATGACGGCAAGCGTGCCGCCCGGCTTGAGCACGCGGAAGGCTTCCGCGACGAAGGCGCGGTGATCGCCAAAGTGATGGATGGCGTCCACGCAGTAGAGCAGGTCGAAGGTCCGGGTTTGAAGCGGCAGGTTGACCGCCGTACCGCGCGACAGGTTGAGCGGGGCGGGTTGTCCCTGCGCCTGTCTCAGCATCCCCATCGAATAATCCAAGCCGAAGAGATTGTTCGTCACCTGCGAAAGCAGGTTCAGCCAGTAGCCTGTGCCGCTGCCAACTTCCAGAATGGTCTCGGCGTTGACGCGTTGTGCAAGGTTAAGAAGCGCCTGTCCGCGCTCCCATTGTTGGGTTTCGGGATACCGCTGGTTGTAGTGTTGCGCGATCTTGTCGTAGTTGAGATAAGGCGTGTTCATGCAATATGGATAACATGGGCGCGCCGAAGATTACCTTAAGAGCGGCTGAAAACAACATCCGGCGCATGTTTTCCCCTGCGCGGCTTACGCTTCCACGATCTCCTTCACGCGCCCCACCTGCCCATCCGTCAAACGGACCTTGATGCCGT
>CAYPHR010000122.1:0-8446 GCA_964410375.1 uncultured Anaerolinea sp.
GTCTCGCTCGAATCCCAAGTAGACAGCGGACTCAACATCTCTTCGCTCGCTGTGCAGATCGGCGGCGTAGGCGTCTACCCGACCATGGTGATGCGCAGCACCAACCTGCCGTGGCTGGTCAACACCATCGCCCATGAATGGATTCACAACTACCTCACCCTCCGTCCGCTCGGACTGCTCTACGGCGAAACCCCCGAACTGCGCACCATGAACGAGACCACCGCATCCATCGCCGGGGACGAGATCGGAGCGCTCGTCATCGCAAAATTCTATCCGGAACTCAACCCCGCTTCGCTTCCGACCTTCGAACTGATCTCCCTCCCATCCCATCGACCCAACCCCGGCGACCTGCCACGCCCTGTCTTCGACTTCCGCGCGCAGATGCACGAAACACGCATCACCGCCGATGCCCTGCTGGCGGAGGGAAAGATCGAAGAAGCCGAGGTATATATGGAAGCGCGCCGCCAGATATTCCTGCAAAACGGATACCTGCTGCGCAAGATCAACCAGGCATATTTTGCCTTCCATGGCGCATATGCGGATGTGCCCGGCGGCGCGGCCGGCGCAGACCCTGTCGGTCCTGCTGTGCGGGAGTTGCGCGCCCAAAGCGCCTCGCTGGCGGAATTCGTCAACCGCATGTCATGGATGTGGAGCTTCGAACAATTGCAGAAAGCGGTCGATCAATAAATGAAACGGACCTTTTTTACGCTGTCTCTTATTGTCATTGCACTGTTCGCTCTCAGTGCCTGCGCTTCACCCACGCCTGAAACGGACATCACCCCCACGCCCATCACGGTCCTGAACCCGGTCATCCCGAACACGCCCACGCCTGCATTCAGTTGCACCAGCATCACCACAGAAGCAACGCCCGTCCCGGATTCTGCCTCTCTCTTTCCGCCCGTCAGCGGCGCGGACTTTTCCATTGGTCCCGCTGATGCGCCGGTGACCATCATCGAATACTGCGATTTCCAATCGCAGGGCTGTGCGGGCATGGCGGCGGTCATCGACCGTTTGATGCAAAATAACGAGTCTATCCGCTTTGTCTTCCGCCCGCTGCCATTGATCGGCGTGCTCGACAAATCGGAACAAGCTGTCCTCGCCGCGCTCGCCGCCGATGAGCAGGGAAAGTTCTGGGAAATGCACGACCTATTGTTCACAAAATATAATGAATGGGCAAATTTGGGAGTCGGCGGATTTGATGCCTGGGTCTTGGATCAAGCCTCCGCCGCAGGTATGGATGCGGACCAATTTTCAGCGGCGATGAAAGCCGGGGAGACCAGGACCAGAATGATGTCCATGTATGATGCGGCGAAACAGTTGGAGATCCCAGCCGTGCCCCTCATCGTCATCAACGGGGTTATCCAGCAGTCTTACGTCCTCGACTATCAAAGCATGAGCGACACGATCGGGCTGATCCTGCTCGGACAAAAACAGTTCACCGAATGCCCGCCGTTCAGCATTGACGTGTCGAAGCAGTACATTGCCACCATCGAAACCGAAAAAGGAAACATTGTGATCGAACTGCTGCCGGACAAGGCGCCGTTGGCGGTCAACTCGTTCGTGTTCCTTGCCCGGCAGGGCTGGTATGATGGTGTGACCTTTCACCGCGTGATCCCCGGCTTCGCCGCACAGACAGGCGACCCAAGCGGTACCGGGCGCGGCAACCCCGGTTATTTTTTCCAGACCGAGATCAGCGACCTGCTGTTCGACAGACCCGGACTGGTGGGCATGGCAAACTCCGGACCCGATACGAACGGAAGCCAGTTCTTCATCACCTTCGCGCCGGCGGCACACCTCAACGGCAGTTACACCATTTTCGGGCGGGTGCTCAGCGGGTTGGACGTGGCGGAGAAACTCACGCCGCGCGACCCATCCCAGCCGCTCAATCTGCCGGCCGGCGACCGCATCATAAAGATCATCATGGAAGAGAAATAATGCAGCCGACAAAAACTCATTGGGCATCCTTATTGACCTTGATCGTGCTCGGTCTTGGCATTCCGGTGTTATGGCTGATCGCATTCGGGATGGGCGTCAGTTCACTGGTCAACCTGTTCACCGGGGAAAGTTCTCCCGCCGCAGAAATGATCGGCGCAGCATCTTTCTTTTTTCTGGGTCTTACCCTGTGCGCATCAGCCTGGTTCGTCCTGCAAAAAGTGCTAAAGCGCGAGCAAGCCGACCATTTTCTCCACATTCCGTTTGCATGGTGGCAGGCGGCGGTGGTGATCGGACTGGTCGTGTTCGGTTTGGGGCTTGGCGGCGTCATCGCCGTGACCGAGATCGCCTGGCTCGGCTGGCTCACCCTGCCCATGTTGACCATTCTGGTCATCGTGGCGCCCATCTGGCTGGTATTCGGGATGGGTTCCAACGGGCTGGAAACGGGTCCGCGCTGGCGCTTCTTCGCTGTCTTTGGGCTGGGTCTCACGGCGGGACCTTTGCTCATCATCTTGTTGGAAATGGCAATCCTGATCGGCGGGTTGATCGTAACCGCGGTATATCTCGCCGTTTCACAACCGACCCTGCTGGAAGAATTGATCCAATTGGCTCAAACCTTCAGCACCATAACGAACGAGGAAGAGATCCTGAACCTGCTGACGCCTTACATTACAAATCCTGCCCTGATCGCTTCCGCGCTTGGCTTCATCGCAGTCATCGTTCCACTGATCGAAGAACTGCTCAAGCCGCTGGGGGTCTGGGTGTTCGCAAAGCGGATCGAAAGTCCCGCCCAAGGTTTCGTGCTGGGGCTGCTGAGCGGCGCGGCGTTCGCGCTCTTTGAAAGCCTGAATGCCAGCGCAGACGGATCGGTCGGCTGGGCAGTTATCGCCGGGGCACGAGCCGGGACCAGCGTCCTGCACATCACCGCCTCGGGACTCGTCGGCTGGGGCATCGTTACCGCGTTCAAAGAGAAACGCATCGGGCGGTTGGTCGCATCGTATATCGCCGCAGTCCTGATCCACGGAATTTGGAACGCCGCCGCGGCAGGGACCGGCATCGCCGCGCTCGGCGAAACGGTCGGCAGACCCGAATGGCTGTTCATGTACGCCCCCGCCCTGCTGTGCGGATTGCTCGTACTGGGGATCGGCATGTTTGCCGTATTGCTGGCATCCAACCGGAAGTTGAGAAGGGCATCGCAGGTAGCCGGGGAAGGCACTCCCGAACCGCTTGAAACTGCATGAGCAACCTGCTTGTCCTCGTCGCGCTGGCGGCTTCCTGCTATCTAATTCTGTGCATTCTTAGACCTGCAGGAGTTATGGATCTTCTCCTGCTGACATTCCTATCATCGGCATCGCTCATCATTTCATGGGGGTATCTTCTCGCATCCATGGGTCAACTGAGGGATTTGAACTCGTGGGCGCTCATCAGCGGGCTGACAACCCTGATACTTATTCCCATTGCCGTGGTCCGCAAGGTGGATGTTTATCTGCCCGCATCGCAGGCGCTTTCCATACGCAAAATTTTGACGGAGTGGCGCATCGCCTTTTCAGGAACGACATCCTTCATCAAGTTTTCATTGGTATCTCTGGCTGTCGTTGTGCTTCTTGTTGGCGTCCTCAACCTGGCATTTATCGTACTCCTCCCGCCCCACGAATGGGACAGCATGACCTATCATCTGCCGCGTGTGGCGCACTATCTCCAGCAGGGGAATCTGAACGCCTTCGACGCCAATTATTGGGCGCAGGTCGTACATCCAAAGAACTCCACCATCCTGCTATCCTTTGCCTTTATCACACTGGGACATAATGAGAATCTCATGCAATTGGTCGCGTTCCTTTCCTACTGGGCGCTCATCATCGGGGTCTACGGCATTGCAGGCAGGGTCGGCTTGGACAGGACCCGGAAGGCATTCTCAGCCCTGCTCACCGCCCTGCTGATAACCCCGCTTGTCTATGCGAATACGACGCAGAATGACCTGACCATCGCGGCATATGTCGCCGCCTCCGTCTATTTTCTATTTATATTCCGTGACACAAAAGCGTGGAAATACCTCGCCTTCGCCGCATTAGGCATAGGACTTGCCCTCGGCACAAAAGCCTCCGCGCTGATCGTACTCCCTTCGCTGGGACTCCTCGTGTTATTCCTCACACGAACGGACAATGTCAAAGCATGGATTGGACGGGTAGCGCTATTCGCCGGTTTGACCGGAGTCGCCATGCTGGCGTTTGCGTTGCCGTCCGGCTATGTGGAAAATTATCGTCTGTTCGGGAGTCCGTTCGGCAATGAAGATGTCAGCCGTATGCACACATTTTCAGACCGGCAGATCTCAAGCGTTTTACAGGGCGGCGCATACAACCTCCTGCGCTACGGCGTGGACGTTGTCTCACTGGATGGTCTCCCCCCGAACTCTGCCGTCACACAAATTCAGCAGGCGCTCCACATTCCGCCTAAGCGCCTGTTCTCCACCCTTGGCGTGGATTTGGAAACGCGCGAATCCACCAGCTTTTCGTGGTTCGAATATGGCAGGCTTCCGCGCGGCATCTACTGGGGCGTGTTCGGCTTCGGGTTGATCTGGGTGGTGGTTGTGCTCGCCCTGTTCAGGGTCATCAGACAACGCGATTTCCTTCTTCTGGCAGGTGCCTCGGCGCTGTTCTGGCTCAGCATTGCCTTCAGCGGACCGTACGACGCCGCCAAAGGCAGGTTCTTCGTCATGTGCATTCCCTTTGCCGTTCCCATGGCAGGCATCGCCTTCTCCAGCAGAAAGCGCATCGTGCAACTATATCTCACAGTGCTCATTGCAGTAGGCTCCTTATCCGCGCTCTCGGCAGTTACGACCAAAGCCCTGCCGCTTTCCGCCACCTATCCGCAGTACATCGAAAAGCGCACGATCCTCGAAATGGACCGCCTCGAACGATTGACCTTTAACTATCAACGCTATTACCGCCCGCTGGTCGCCTTTGAGCACATCGTCCCGGCGGATGCGCACGTGGCGGCGTTCCTCTACCCGAACACTCTCGAATACCCCCTGCACGGAAGGTACCTCACCCGCACGATCCTGCCCATTAATTCCTTCCATAAGGGCTTGTTACCCATCCCCGCTGAAGCGCAATACCTGCTCTATGCCAACGGCTATCCATGCCCCCTCCCCGGCGACCGCTACCTCGGCGCGGACTGGTATCTGCGTATCCTGTCGGACGCCAACCGGGCTTGCCCCTTCGCGGACGAGCCCTGACCTTTTTCCACGCATCAGTTTAAAGAGCGGGTACAATACCCCGCATGAAATATGAATCCACAGCTCGGGACGGCGACCTTGCGCAACTGGTCGGTCTCACCCATAAACACTTCATCTTCACGCTCAAAGAGGGCGGCGAATTCCAAAGCCATCGCGGCGTGCTGAAACATGATGACCTCATCGGCATACCGTGGGGCTCGCAGATATTCAGTCACACTGGCGCGCCCTTCTTCCTGCTCCAGCCCTCCCTCGCCGACATTCTCAACGAACTGCCGCGCACCACGCAGATCCTCTACCCCAAGGACATCGGTTACATCCTCATTCAAATGGGCGTCTCCACCGGGCAGACCGTCATGGAGGCAGGCACCGGCTCGGGTTCGATGACCATCGCGCTGGCTTCCGCTGTCGGCGCGGAGGGACGCGTGATCTCCTACGAACAAAAGCCGGATGTGCAGAATCTGGCCCGCAAGAACGTCGAACGCATCGGGCTCGCTTCGCGCGTGGACTTCAAACTGCGTGACATCCAGGAAGGCTTTGACGAAACCGATGCCGACGCCTTCTTCCTCGATGTGCAAAATCCGTTCGACTACATCCCGCAGGTGCGCAACGCCCTCAAACCGGGCGGATTCTTCGGCACGCTCCTGCCCACCTTCAATCAAGTGGAAAAGGTCTTGAACGCCCTGCGCGCCAATAAATTTGCCTTCATCGAGGTCTGCGAGATCCTCCTGCGCTACTACAAACCCAACCCCTCCCGCCTGCGTCCCGCCGACCGCATGGTGGCGCATACCGGCTTCCTCGTCTTCGGCAGGAAGATCGAAGCCGTCATTGACCCGCGCGCTGCACAGCTGGCGGACGAAGCAGGTCTGGATCTGGAATAGATGGACCTGACCCGCGAGTACATCGCCCAAAGACTGCTCGACGCGCAGGAGAACGCGCCCGCGGACGAGTACGCGGAGATGGCGCTCAAGCCCGATACCCGCCTGAAATGCGCGGCGGTTCTGCTCCCACTCATGCGCTTTGATGATCAATGGCATGTGCTTTTCACCCGCCGCACCGACCGGGTCGAATCGCACAAAGGACAGGTCTCCTTCCCCGGCGGCGCTTGTGACGAGGGCGAGACCACGCCCGAACAGACCGCCCTGCGGGAAGCCGAGGAGGAGATCGGTGTCAACCCGGCGGATGTGCAGGTCATCGGGCGCCTCAGCCGTCTGATCACCATCAGCAATTTTCGGGTCAGTCCGATCGTGGGCGTCATCCCCTTTCCCTACGCCTTCAAGATCGCGGGCATCGAAGTGGCGCGCGTCTTCACCATCCCCCTGCTCTGGCTTGCGAACCGCAGCAACTACTGGGAATTTTCATTTGGGAACTCGGATCGCTCGTTGATCGCCTACCACCCCTACGACGGTGAACTGCTCTGGGGCGCCACCGCGCGCATGACCGTCACCTTTTTGAAGACGCTCGGGTTTCTAAGGGAGTGAACAGAGAACACGCTTCCCCAAAAATATAAAACAAAAAACACCCGCCATCGAATGATGGCGGGTGTTCGTTCTTGACATCGGGCGGAATTACTCGCCTTCTTCGTCCTTCTTGCCGCGTTCCACGCTGAGTTCGGGAGTGGCTTCTTCGCTGACTTCGCCTTCGGCGCCCGGAAGGACTTCTTCCTCACGCGCGGCGGTGACCACTGCCACCATGTCGTCCGCGTCGTTCAACACCACGACCTTGTCGGTCAGCATCGCGTCCACTTCACGCACGCGGATGCCGTCGCCGATCTGCTTCAGGATGGAAATATCCACAACGATGCGCTCGGGCAGGTCGGTCGGCAGACATTCCACTTCCAGTTTTTCAAGGTTGTGCACCAGCACACCGTTGTAATCCTTCACTGCGGGTGAAATGCCGACGAACTGGATGCCCACGTTCGTGCGGATCTTCTCGGTCAGGTCCACCACCATGAAATCGACGTGCGTCAGGTTGCCCTTGATGTAATCGCGCTGGCGGTCACGCACCAGGGTGGGATACTGCTTGCCGTCCAGTTCGATCGTCACCAGGCTGGAGGCGGTCAACTTCGTCATCGCCAGCCCCGTGCTGTGCGCATCCAACGAGATCGCAACCGGATCCACATGGCGCCCATAGATCACCGCCGGCAGTTTGCCTGCGCGGCGCAGCGCTTTCACCTGCTTGCCGGTCACGTCGCGTTTTTCAGCTTTCAATACTACTTTATCCATCGTTACTCCTCGGGCGCCTCTCACCGCCGGATTGCGGTTACCTTCACCCTGTGAATGATTTTGTTCCCAAAAAACACGCCTCCAGGTGGAGGCGTCACTGAGAACGGCTGTGATTTTATTCGCTTGCCAGCCTTTCGTCAAGGATGGCGGCATGGCATTGCGGGCAGGAATTAGTCCGGCGAAGCGATCCCCCGCCTCATCCGCATTTCTTCCGCCACTCCCGCCGAATTCTCATCCCCGCGCTTCTCCAACTCCTCCACGATCGTCCCGTACGATTCATCGTCGCGGTTCTGGCTCAATTTATACCCCGCATCGATGCGTGTCACCTCCAGCGCAAACCCCGCCACGCCCTTCATTTCCTTCTCTACAAAATCTTGCGGCAGCGCACGAAGGCGATACGAAGTGCCATCTTCGTGCTTCTTCACCAGATTGTCCAGCAGGTCATACAACTCCCGCCCCTCCAGCATGCGCACCCTGCCATACACATGCACCATCATGTAATTCCACGTCGGCACGTTGACATGGTTGTACCATCTCGGTGAAATATATGCATGCGCGCCTTGAAAAATAAGCAATACCTCCTGTTCGCCGAAACTCTTCCACTGCGGGTTGGCGCGGCTCATATGCCCCAATACCGTCAGTGACCCATCCGCCTGTTCCGCTATCTCCGTCGGCAAATGCGTCGCGACCAATTTCTCCCCGTCGTGCGAAACCAGCGCCGGGAAGTTGTTCCGTTTCAGGAATTCGACGATTCGTTCTCGATCTTCTTCACGATAAAGTTTTGGGATGTGCATGATTTCTCTGGAATCCTTTCCATAAGTTCAAACAAACTCTACGGGTATAATCCCCATCAATTCTACTTCAGGAAAAACCATGAAACGCTACCTCCTCTTCACAGTCTTCATCTCTGGCATGGCAACCCTCGGCGCCGAACTCACCGCCGGTCGGCTCATCGGCAACGTCTTCGGCACCAGCAACCTCGTCTGGGCGAGCATCATCGGGCTCATCCTCATCTACCTCGCCTTCGGCTACCACCTCGGCGGCAAATGGGCGGACAAGA
>CAYPHR010000123.1:0-8416 GCA_964410375.1 uncultured Anaerolinea sp.
CGCGCTGGTCCTTGTGGCGTTCTTCATGAAAGCATCCGACTTTACGGGGAGCATCGTCAACTGGTATACACTCGCCATCGCCGCCATGGTGATCGGCATGGCTGTGATCTATTTTGTGATGGAAAAACAGAGGGGAACAGCGAGGTAGTGTCCCAGTTTTATGCAAAACAATAGAGCGGGAATCAGCCTGCTACTATTTGGGCCATTAGTTTAAGTAAATCTCCAAAGCCATCTGACTTTGGAGATTTACTTTTTCGCCATTCTGATGAATTTATTCTTACTTCGCCTTTCGTTTTCGTCCTGTGATGTTGTGCCAGAGTTGATAGGCGCTCACCAGCAAGTGCTGGAGAATATCCACAAACCAAGGGAATTCGCCCTTCCACGGTTCGCCGCGGTCATAGCGCCGCTGATCGTACCAGCGCCAGATGGAAAAGATGAACGGCTCGTGCAATTTCCAGATCTTGCAGAGCGGGGCGGTACTGCCTGAAGCGGAGATGATGCTGTTGACGGCGCGGCGCGCGGCTTCGTTCGCGCCTTCCATGGTGGCGAGTTGCGTGTTGGTACGGACGTAATCCGCCGCGAGGAAAAAATTGGGGATGCGCGTGTACGCGTCAGGGCGTAAATGCCACGAATCGACCACGTCGATGTACAGCGGTTCGGCGTCGGTGTAACGCGATGGCGTGTTGGGTCGGACGTTATTCTTGATATCTGGATCGATGAAGATGTGTGCGACGTTCGAATCTTCGAGCACCGGCGGTTGATCGGGCAGATTGACGCTTTTCTTCAACTGCGCCCAGACTTCCTTTTTGATCTGTTCGCGGGTGCAGTCGCGCGCCACTTTGTTATACAAAATCCCTTTGCCAACGACCTTGCCATTCCATTCACTTCCCCATTCCGAAATATCAATGGATATAATGCCTTTGACCTTGCCATCACCCACGGCAGACCATTTGTAATCCCTCCAGAATTGCGCCTGCGAAATGGATGTGAGCGCCCACGGTGTGTCGATGTGGATCATGTGCCCGTGGATCATCGGCACATCCTCCTTGAGATAGAACTGGATGCCGTTCATCCATGCCACATGACTGCCGAGTTCGATCACACCCTGCAGGGTTGAATCCGCTTTGAGGATGTTGGCATGTTTCTTTTCCTTCAAGAGGCGTGCGGCTTGTTCGACAGGAACAGCCAGAACGTAGTAATCGGCAGTATCGTTGAACTTCTTCCCCTTCTTTTTCAAGGTCACACCTGTGATCGTTTTCCCATCACATTCGATGGTATCAATTTCAGTCTCAAGGTTGTAACTCACGCCCTTGCTTTGTAAAAATTCCAGCCATGGACCGATCCATACCTCGTTGGTGGGACCATCCAGCACGCGATCGGCGTTCACACCCGGTTCGGAAAGTCCAAGGATCAGTTGAATCCCCACATCGCCTTCCACTTTGGCATTGGCGACATGCGCATTTGCCGCAACCAGCGAGCGCGTCAATCCCTGCGCCAGAAATTTCTGATAAGCTTCCGAGCGGTTACCCGCATCGGAATATTCCCACCAGCCGATCTTCTCCAGATCATCCATGCGGCGGTCCTGACAGGTGGTGAGGTATTGCCAGAGTTTCGCCCCAAAGAACTCAATATCATCGGCTTTCAAACCCACATACTTTTCCAGATCAATCCCGCTTTTAAGCAAAACGATCAACTCTTCGAACGAGCGCGGGAACTGCGCCAGCATGGTCACGCTCTGTTTTTGGAACTGCGTGATCTCGATGCGCGTGGTATTCGTCAGGTTATCGAACACACCCTGTTTGTTATTCCCGTACGGGATGCGCTTCATCGTATCGGTCACATGCCGGTAAAAACTGGGGAAGAACCGAAAGCCATGCTCGCCGGGCAGGTCGGGATTGCCGTCCCTGCCGGTCTTTGGCACCGGCACACTGCGCGCCTTTCCACCAGGGATGGATTTCTTCTCATACACGGTCACCTGAAATCCGCGTACCGCCAGTTCGTGCGCAGCGCTCATACCCGCCACTCCGCCGCCAAGGATGATCACCTTTTTTGACATGACCTTCGCCTCCATGATTTGATAAAGGGACTCAACGCCTCTTTCCTGACCTCAAACCTGAGTCCCATTAAACAATCCGACAGCCACCTTTGGAACTTTCATCTGCGGCTGTCGTTTGCTTGATTTATGATGTATACAACCCCTGTCATGATACGGCGTTTCTTTATTTTGCCCTGGGATTCCAACTCATATTCGCACGCCCTCCGCCTTTCTGCCTTTTCAACACACACAACGCTTGGCGGATCTCGCCAAGGTGATAGGCTGTATGCACCAAAATCGAAAGCGCGCCGCCGATCGTGTCCTCGTTCCAGTCGGGGTTTTCGCGGAAGAGCTTGTCCATGCGCTGGTATGCCTCGCGCAATTTCAACTTGTACGCATCCCATTCCTCCGGCGTGACCTTTTCCACCGTGCGCCAGATCTCGCTCCAGTCGCGTGGACTGTTGTCACCTTGGAGCGCGAAGCGTTCGAATGATTCGATGAAGAAGGTCATATGTGCCACCTGCGCGGCAAGCGAAGCGCACTTTCCTCCAACGGGGATCGAAGCTTCTTCAGCGGAAACCGTTTCGAGCGTCTGAAAAAGAGCCGTGTCCGGGTCCAGATAAATGCCGATCGGCTTTTCGAACGTCTCGCCCATGTATTTGATCAGGTTATTTCTAAAATCATCTGTATTCATTTTTACCTTGCAGTTGAAAACATCCGAATCTTACCCGGCGTCCTCATATGCAGATCTGATCCATGCGATCAATTCCGCATCCACTTCTTTCACATCTGTCAAATTGACGATGTAGTTGCACATACTTCCCTTGGGTTGTTCCAATAGGCGGGCATTTTTCTTCAAATCCTTCGCATTGATACCGACCTCGAAGCGGGTATTGGTCTTGGGACCGATCATTGCAAACTGTTTCTTGCGGCGCAGGCTGACGTATCCCTTCTTTGGCGCGATCTCGAATTCACCGAATTTGCCGATCTCTTTCATCAATTTCTCGTGAATGGGGCGAAATCCGGCTTTTGCGCCTGTATAAATCTCGTCCAGCACGGCATCGGCGGATTTACCTTTTACAGCGCTGGCGCTATCCGAACTCAGGACGATGTGTGTCAGTGTATTCGCATCGCCATGCCCAAGACCAAGCTTCTCCTTGAGCATGTCGCGGATCTCGCCATGTTTTGTCAATCCGCTCTTTTTGACGAAGGCGGCGAGTTCATCAAGGCTCTTACCCGTTTTCTTTTGGATATTTTCCAGTTGTGTCTGAACGGCTTTATCTAAACTGCTCATCTTGATTCTCCTTCCGGCAAACCAACAGCAAACAGATATCTCAACAGTTACGCCCCCCGCGCCTGGGATTCGAACAGCGCGTTAACCAGCATCTTGGCATCCTCGTGGTCGATCCCATATTCGCGCTGTAACATCCAGCGGATGTCATTGTGCCTTGCCAAGCCTGTGCGCTTGATGATATCCGCCATGTCGTTGAGCGACATGCCCAGTTTGGCTTGAATATTGTCGAGCTGGGTTTGAACAACCTTATCCAAACGTTCCATAACATCATCTCCTTTTAGCACTGAGTGGGACAATGATCTAATTATAGAACAAATTTTCTAAAATTTCAAGGACGTTTTTTACTTCAACCCAGCTCAGGTTTCCAGACAATAACGCGATTACGCCCGGTCTCCTTGGCATGGTAGAGCGCCCTGTCTGCCCGGTGCAGCATTTTCTCCAGGCGGTCATCTCCGTATCTTTCAAATTCTGTTACGCCCATGCTGATGGTTACGTTGAACGGACGCGAATCGACATCCATGGTCATGGACGCGAAAGATGAACGCAGCCGTTCTGCAAGTTGAAGGGCGGCTTGTCCATCGATCTCAGGCAGGAGCAGGGCAAACTCTTCCCCGCCGAGGCGGGCAAACACGTCAATTTTTCTTATCATATGTCCACAAAGATCCGCCAGTTCGACCAGAACATGATCTCCCGCCTGATGACCATACGTATCATTTACGTTTTTAAAATAGTCCAGATCCATCATGATCAGCGACAGTTTCCGTTTGTACCGCTTCGCACGCAGGATTTCCCTCTCCGCCAACTCCATAAAATGACCGCGGTTGATCACACCGGTTAAGGAATCTCTTGTAGCAAGCAATTTCAATTCGTTCTGGGTATTCTTCAGCCTTGTAATATCATGCAGAACGACCAATCTTCCCACCTTCCTGTCCCTGTAATCCATGATCGGAGTAGCCCGCATCTCCACATAAGTTGTTATTCCACCCGTTTTTAACTCAAAGACAACACTGGTGTTCGCTGTAGACAGTGAATCTCGATCCACGCGTCTCCAATGCGATAGCACCTTATCCACTGATTCTCCCAGCATAGAGGCAGAGACATCCAGCATGTTCCGGGCGGCGGGATTCATGTCCACGATGCGGTTCTGGGAGTCGATCACCAACACACCTTCTGTCATCTTTTCGATCAGCACATCCCGGGCAACAGGGATGATGTCCAACAGGCGGTAACGGAAAAGACTATAAGCAAATGCAAGCGCCGCGATAGTGAACGAGAAAGGAGTGTTATCCGCTCCAGGCAATGGGTTGATGCCGATCACAAAAATAATGCTGTTCAACCATGTCACCGCCAGCCCAAGCAGCACCATCCCGATTTGCTTTCTATACATCCCCGAAGAACGAGTGAATGTCCTGAATAGAATAATGGTCGCAACCAGGACCAGGGAATAGGAAAAGACCACATTTAACCAGAAAACAGGTCCCCCGTCCTGAATGAACGCATCCGTCCGCTTGCCCGCAAAAAAAAGACCGTGAGATGGGTCAGTGAAAAGGATAAGGAGAACGATGATCGGTTCGAGACATATCAATGTAAGAAGCGGACTCTTCAGCCACTTGGAGCGATGAGTAATCTGCAAAGAAAAAACAAAAATAGCGAGCGGTGCGGTAACAACGCCAACATACGTGACATCAAGCCAGAAAAAAACTGTTGGACCGGGCACATCCGCCCAGAAGATCGCGTAGGTAATATCCCACCAGGCAAGCGCAAGCAACAGGCTGATCAACGCAAATGACCCCGTTGCGCTGCGCCTTGTTTGAAATACAAGCAGCGCAACAAACAGGCAGGCTGTCCCCGCGATGATCAGGAAAGCACTATATGTGATATTCGGAGGAGACACAGGATCTTTTCTCCATATTCAATTGTACCTTTATCCCCAACCAGATGTCATTACGGTTTTGTAGTTGAAAAAACTGCAAGGTCGATCCATCCTCCCGCTTCGCGCCGACCTGTAAGTTGCCAGCCATTAAGCGACAGGATACCACCTCAATGTTTTTAGCGCGCCTGCCACATTACTTCCGCTGCAATCACAGAGCCCACTAATGCGGCGAACACGAGAATGGTCCCCAGCGTCGACCCGGCAAAAACTGAAACGATGACCGCGAGGATTCTGTTCCAAGTGAACTTCTCGATGAAAAGACGCGTCAACCAACTTGCAAGCACACCGGCAAGAATCAACCCAACGCCTTGACAGATGAACGTGATGGCGACAGCGGCAGTCCCTTCGCTGTCTCCGTATCCATTAAGGGCGAGCAGCGTGGAAAAGAATGCGACAAGTCCAAGCACGATGAGAAAGACAACAGTTAGAACAGCCGAGATGATGGAAAGGGCTTTGGTGGACATAAATGCGAGGTCTCCTGTAATGGTTTGGGCTGGATTATATCCGCGAAGAGGCGAGTGACCTCTATGAGATGACAGTCGCATCTTTCTGCAAACCGACTTGTCCAACTTCTTACCCCCCAGACGTCAGTGTGCGTGGATCAAACCTGGCGGAGGCGGAAATCAGTTTCTTCAGGTCATCCCAGGGAGCATCCTCGTATCTTTCGATCTTGACAAACCGTTTAGCTTTGCGCGTTCCCTGAAGTAGGTTGTACGGATCGGGCAGGAACGCGCCATGGATGAACCCCAACTGGACGTGATCCTTTTCGATGCCAATCTGGCATATCCCTGCGCTGACAACGCCGCCACGTCCCGCATGGAGGTAACTCAACCCGCCCCAGCGGACAACTTCCACCGCATCGGGTGCAACGGAAGCGATGATGTTTCTCAACTCCAGAACGATATCCTGAAAGGGAACAGGAGTGTGTTGAAGAAACGATTCGATCTGATGAAATGGGAACATGGTTCGCCCAGAGGAAATTATACTACCGCTCTAGTGCCGCCTTTCCCAACGAGTGGACGATTCCCCCCCGTTTTGCTTACGGAATTCAAACGAGATTAATTTCCATGCGCCTATGATGGGGATCTCCATTGACAGTAATATTAGCCCCCCTTCATCAGACTTTCATTAACCTCTCCTTTTCTCCAGTTGCGGATTGACATAAATGGTCGTATAGTCGAACAATCTGACTGACTTGTCAGACCATTTCGACTTGGAGACCAATAAATATGCACGGATACGGCTGGTTTATGGCAATGCGGCAGGGCGACGACAAGCCCACCGTGACAAAAGAACTTTTACTGCGCGTGCTTTCCTACGCGCGCGAATATTGGTGGCACATCGCAGGCATGCTCGTCACCATTCTGCTCGGCACGGGTTTGTCCCTGCTGACGCCGCTCGTCTTCCGCAACATGATCGACGTGGTCATCCCCGCCAAGGATGTGGACCGCCTCATCCTGCTCGGTTTGGCGCTTCTGCTCATCCCTGCACTCAACGGCGGCATCAACGTCATCCAGCGGCGGCTCAATTCCGCCGTTGGTGAAGGCGTTATCTACGACTTGCGCTCGTCGCTCTTTTCTCGTCTGCAGCGCATGTCCCTGCGCTTCTTCACCAACACCAAGACCGGCGAGTTGATGTCCCGCCTCAACAATGACGTGGTCGGCGCACAGAACGCCATCAGCAATACCATTGTCAACATCGTCACCAATCTCATACAGGCGGTCGCCCTGCTGGCGGTCATGCTCACGCTTGAGTGGCGTCTGACGATTGTCAGCGTGCTCATCCTGCCGCTGTTCATCATTGTGGCACAGCGGCTCGGCATTGTCCTGCGCGACATTGCCCGCAAAGCCATGGAGATGAACGCGCAGATGAACGCGCACATGAACGAAACGCTCAACATTGGCGGCGCACTGCTGGTCAAGTTGTTTGGGCGCACCAAAGAGGAAGAGAATCGCTTCCGTGAACGTGCCGCAGGCGTGCGCGATATCGGCATCCGCCGCGCGGTCGTTGGTTCATCTTTTTTTGTGATCTTCGGGCTGGTCAGCGCGGTTGGCACAGCGCTGGTGTATGGACTCGGCGGCTACTTCGTCATCACCGATGTCTTCACCGTCGGCACCATCGTTGCGTTCGGCTCGTATCTCGGTCAACTCTACGGCGCGTTGCAGGGACTGGCGGGAGCGCCTGTTGAGTTTTCGACCAGCATGGTTTCATTCGAGCGCGTGTTCGAGGTCATTGATCTCCCGCAGGACATTACCGAAAAAGAGAACGCGGTCGAACTGCGTGATGTTAAAGGTGAACTCGAATTCGATAACGTCACGTTCAATTACAAAGTGGATGAATCGATCCTGCTCAAGGAAGTCAAACGGTACGGGCGGCATGAAGACGTCGGCGCGGTCTTGTCGTTGACCGATAAGGTCGATAAAAGCAACGGGAAGAAAAAGGATGAAGAACCCGCATCAACCTTAGGGGAGTCTGATGCGACCTCCCAGGCACGGGATATCGCTTTGGAGAGTATCTCCTTTAAAGCATCCGCCGGGAGTCTGGTCGCGCTGGTCGGACCTTCGGGTGCGGGCAAAACCACGGTGACGTATCTCATCCCAAGGTTGTACGACCCGACCGATGGGATTATCCGCATTGACGGGCATGACCTAAGGGATGTCACGCTTGAATCCCTTTCATACGCCATCGGCATGGTGACGCAGGAGAATTATCTTTTCCACGACACCATCCGCACCAACCTGACGTATGCGAAAATGGATGCGACCCAGACGGAGATCGAGAATGCGGCGCGTGCCGCGAATATCCATAACTTCATTATGGATCTGCCTGAAGGTTATGACACCATCGTGGGCGAGCGCGGATATAGACTCAGCGGCGGTGAAAAGCAACGCATTGCGCTGGCACGCGTGATTCTCAAAGACCCTCGCATTCTCGTGCTCGATGAAGCCACCAGTTCACTCGACAGCGAATCTGAAGCGTTGATCCAGGAAGCGTTGAAACGCGTCATGGCGGGACGCACGAGCATTGTGATTGCGCATCGCCTGTCCACCATCCTCGCCGCTGACTTGATCCTCGTAATGGATCGGGGCAGGATCGTCGAACGCGGCACACATGAAGAGTTGCTTGCGCTCGATGGGCTGTATGCCCAGTTGTA
>CAYPHR010000124.1:0-5842 GCA_964410375.1 uncultured Anaerolinea sp.
TTGACTACACGCAAATCCTTGCGGGCACGTTCAGACGCTTTTCGCATCGCATCCGGAACTGCATTTGCCTTCCCAACACCCATGCCAACGGTGCCTTTTTTGTCGCCGACGACAACCGTCACGCGGAATTGAAAGCGGCGACCACCTTTAACGACTTTCGCCACACGGGCAATTTCGATCACACGCTCTTCAAAGGCGTCCTGCGCTTCGAATTCCTGTTTATCAAATTGTTTTTCTGCCATATCTTTCTCCATACAATGACGGGACTATCCGTCACGCAGTTGTTAGAATTGCAAGCCGCCTTCACGCGCGCCATCTGCCAGAGCCTTGACGCGTCCGGTATAACGAAATCCGCCGCGGTCAAATACGACCGACGATATTCCCTTGGATTTGGCGCGTTCAGCAATGGCTTTTCCAATGGCTTTCGCCTGTTCTGTCTTCTTCATACCCTTCATCTGTTCGCGCAATTCCTTGTCAACCGTGGATGCGGAGATCAGGGTATTGCCCTGCGAATCGTCGATGATCTGGGCGTAGATGCCGGTAAGGCTCTTGAACACATTCAAGCGGGGGCGTTCGGGCAAACCCACCAGGCGTTTGCGAACACGGGCGTGACGGCTGTCACGAGCCTGAGCACGAGTCTTCTTAGCCATGATTTATTTGGCTCCTTTCCCAGCTTTGCCAGCCTTGCGGCGGACGCGCTCGCCAAGATAGCGCAAGCCCTTGCCGTGATACGGCTCCGGCGGACGCACCTTGCGGACATTCGCAGCCACCTGACCGACCAATTCCTTATCGAAGCCCTTCACCTTGATCTGGCGGGTCTTCGCATCCGTTTCGAACGAGATGCCCGAGGGGGGATCGATCTTGATCGGGTGTGAATAACCAACGAACAGGGCAAGCTTGCTGCCTTCCATTTCAGCGCGGTACCCAACACCTTCCACTTCCAGAATTACTTCGAATCCCTGGCTAACACCGTGGACCATATTCGCAAGCACAGCGCGGGTGGTTCCATGCAGGGCACGCTCTTCAGGATTATCCGAATTGCGGGTGATATTCAACTGGTTGTCTTCCATTTTTATGCCGATCAGGCTGGAAAACTCCCGCTGCATTTCACCCTTCGGTCCCTTGACGCGGACTTTGGAGCCAGTCAGCTCCACCTGCACGCCATTGGGGATTTCTACAGGTAAACGACCAATGCGAGACATAATAAACTCCTACCACACCTTGCAGATGATCTCGCCGCCCACGCCCAACTGTCGGGCACGCGCGCCGGTCATGACACCCTTTGGGGTCGAGAGAATGGCAACGCCAATTCCTGAAAGCACCCAGGGGATGTCCGTCTTTTTGGTGTAGATGCGGCGGCCTGGCTTGCTAACACGCTCCAAACCGGAAAGCACTGCGCGACGCTGGCGGCGTTCGCCAACATACTTGATCTTCAGGCGCAGGACCTTCTGTCCTTCGTGTTCGCCATCCACCACTTCAAAACTTTCGAGAAAGCCTTCATCCTTGAGGATCTTGGCGATCTCCAACTTAATCTTCGAGTTGGGCATTGCAACCTGGGCATGGCTCGCCATGACAGCGTTGCGAATGCGGGTCAACATATCAGCAATCGGATCAGTAAATGACATGATCTTCCTCCACCCGGCTACCAGGACGACTTTACGACGCCGGGGATTTTGCCCGTCAACGCCAATTCACGGAAGCAGATACGGCACAGACCAAAGCGGCGGATGAACCCGCGCGGTCGTCCGCAACGCTGACAACGATTACGCACCTGCACGGCATGGCGGCGGCGCAACTCACGATATTGCATACATTTCTTTGCCATAGATTACGCTTCCTTCTTGCTGGTGAACGGCATTCCAAGCATTTTTAATAATGCGCGTGCTTCATCGTCGTTTTTCGCAGAGGTCACGATGGTGACTTCCATGCCGCGCAATTTATCGATTTTGTCATACTCGATCTCAGGGAAAACCAATTGATCCCGCAAACCGAGTGTGTAATTTCCGCGTCCATCAAAGGCATTTGCCGAAATCCCGCGAAAATCACGCACGCGAGGCAGGGCAATGTTCACAAGGCGGTCAAAGAACGCCCACATGCGAGGACCACGCAGCGTTACTTTTGTGCCGATCAGGCGTCCTTCGCGCAGTTTGAAGTTCGCAATGCTCTTGCGCGCCTTTGTTTGCACCGGTTTCTGGCCAGTGATCTGCATCAGGTCCGCCGTTGCGGCATCGAGCGCCTTGGGGTTATCCAACGCCTCTCCCAGACCGATATTCACCACGATCTTTTCCAGCCGCGGAACCTGCATCACGTTCTTGAAACCGAACGATTTGAACAGGGCCGGAGCCACTTCTTTTTGGTAGAGTTCTTGCATTCTATTCATATTCATTCGCTCCACGGTTAATCGATCGTGGCCTCACAATTCTTGCAGACACGATGAGCGCCTTCATCGTCCCGCTGGACACCGACACGGGTCGGTTCGTTGCATTTTGGGCAGACAAGCATAACATTTGAAATATCAATCGGCATCTCAAGCTGGATACGCCCGGGATTCATGTTGCGCCCAGCCTTGGTCTGCACCTGGCGCTGATGCTTGATGCGCACATTCACACCCTGGACAACCACACGACGGTCACCGAGTTCAACATTAATGACCTCGCCGCGCTTGCCCTTGTCCTCGAGACGGCCGCTAACTATTTCCACTGTATCGCCTTTTCGAATCTTAACTTTCATTCTTTGCTCCTACAGCACTTCCGGGGCAAGCGACACGATCTTCATGTATCCCATATCGCGCAGTTCGCGCGCCACAGGTCCAAAGATACGAGTGCCCCTCGGGTTTTCGCCATCCGCATCGAGGATGACAGCGGCGTTATCATCAAAGCGGATGTATGAACCGTCCTCACGGCGCCATTCCTTTGTACAGCGCACAATGACCGCTTTCACAATCTCACTCTTTTTTACAGAACCTTGCGGCGTGGCGGATTTAACCGTCGCCACCACCACATCACCAATCGCGCCATATCTGCGCTTGGAGCCGCCCAACACGTGGATGACAAGCAGTTCGCGCGCGCCGGTATTATCGGCAACCTTTAATCGAGACTCATGCTGGATCATGGCTTACTCTCCCACGCCCTGATCCGCGGTACGGGTCTCGCGCTTCACAACGGATTCGACCGCCCAGCGCTTCTCACGCGACATCGGCTTGGTCTCCACGATCTGGACCTCGTCACCAATCTGACAGCCGATCTCATCATGCGCCTTGACGCGCTTGCTCGAATACACCACCTTCTTATAAAGAGGATGACGGAACTTGCGGGTGATCTCCACCACAACGGTCTTGGTCATCTTGTTGCTGGTGACCACGCCGATCATTCGACGACGATTGTTCATTTTGCACCTTCCACAGCGGCGCGTTCGGTTTCGCGCAGGATCGTTTCCATGCGGGCGATGTCGCGGCGCAGAATTGTCAGACGGCTGGAATCGGTCAACTGACCGGTCACCTGCTGGAAGCGCAGCTTCATCATCTCATCACGCGCATCGGCAATCTTGGTACGGATCTCCTCCGCCCCGAGCTTGCGAATTTCTTCGACTTTCATGGCTTTCATATTTATTCTCCTCCTGCGTGGCGAGCCACAACTTTGGTCTTGATGGAGAACTTATACTGGGCGCTTTTCAACGCGGCAACCGCGATCTCCGCCGACAAACCGCCGACTTCGAACATAATGCGTCCCGGCTTGACAACAGCGACGTAGTACTCCACATTGCCTTTACCGGAACCCATGCGGGTCTCCGGCGGCTTGTGAGTGAACGGCTTCGCAGGGAAAATACGGATCCAGACTTTTCCACGGCGTTTCATCTCACGAACGATCGAGCGACGAGCCGCCTCAATTTGACGGGCTGTGATCCAGCCCGGTTCCAGCGCCTGCAGACCAAACTCGCCGAAGGAGACCTCCGCACCACGGAGAGCCTTTCCTCTCATACGACCGCGCATCTGCTTGCGCCATTTAACACGTTTCGGCATCAACATCTCAAATACCTCATCTCAAAGCAACGTCGCGATCTACTCGCTGACGTACACGCCTTCCGTTGCTTCAACTTTTTCTTCAACTTCCGGTGCAACTTCGCCTTTGTAGATCCAGACCTTGATACCGATCTGTCCATAGGTGGTCAGGGCTTCGGAGGTGGCAAAATCCAGGTTCGCGCGCAGGGTTTGCAGCGGCACCCGTCCCTCACGCAGCCACACATCGCGGGACATTTCCGCTCCGCCAAGACGCCCGCCAACCAGGATCTTGATCCCTTCAGCACCCTGTTTCATGGCTTGCTGAATGGCGCGCTTCATGGCGCGACGGTAGGCAATGCGACGCTCCAACTGATCCGCAATATTATTGGCAACCAGTTTCGCATCGGTATCGGGCGAGGAAATTTCCTTGATATCCAGCTCGACCTTCTTCCCAACCAATGCTTCGAGCGCGGCGCGGATCTTCTTCACACCTTCGCCCTTGCGTCCGATCAGGATGCCGGGCTTGGCGGTGTGAATCGCGATCCGGATCTTGCCGGGCGTGCGCTCAACATCAATACGGGAGATGCCAGCCTTGCCGTCCTTGACAGCATCCGGCAATTGCTTGCGGAGTTGGCGAACCTTTTCATTGGCAGCCGCGCCGCCCTTGGACAGTTTGCCGGTCAGCAGGTTGCGAATGGCGAAATCTTGATGCAACTGCTGGCGATAGGTGCTTCCTTCTGCAAACCAGCGTCCGCCCCAAGGCTGGTTAATGCCCAGACGAAAACCAACGGGATGTACTTTACGACCCATAAAATTCTCCTTATGCTCCGCGCTCGCGCAAAATAACGGTGACGTGTGAAGTGCGGCGCAATATCGGCTTGAAACGGCCGCGGGCGCCAAAACGTCTCCACTTGCGCGTCGGGGCTTCGTCTGCCGTGATTTTCGCTACAAACAGATCGTCACGGCTGACCCCAAAGTTTTCCTCAGCATTTGCCACCGCAGAGGCAACCAGCTTCTGCACCGGCATTGCCGCCCGCTTGTTTACAAAGCGAAGGATTTCCAGAGCTTCATTGGCGCTCTTGCCGCGCACCATGTCGATGACGGCGCGCACCTTCTGCGCGGACTGAGGAAGAAAGCGAATTTTTGCTTGAATATCCTGCATCTCTCAATCTCCTACGCCGACTTCTCGCTGGTCTGGTGGCCGCGGAACGTACGTGTCGGGGCGAATTCTCCCAAACGATGGCCGACCATGTTTTCGGTAATATAGATCGGCACGTGGCGGCGTCCATCATGGACCGCAATGGTGTGTCCGACCATCTGCGGGAAGATCACAGAGGCGCGGCTCCAAGTGCGGATGACTTTCTTTTCTTTCTTTTGATTCATGGCTTCGATACGCTTGAGCAATTTCGGCTCAATGAACGGGCCCTTTTTCAATGATCGTGACATATTTTCTTACCTCATCTACTAGCGGTTCGTCTTACTGCGACGGCGCACAATGTACTGATCGGTCTTCTTATTACGGCGGGTCTTCTTGCCGAGTGTGGGCTTACCCCAGGGACTCTTGGGACCGGGAAGACCGATGGGTTGGCGTCCTTCACCACCGCCATGAGGATGGTCGCGCGGACTCATTGCCGTACCACGAACCGTCGGGCGGATGCCAAGATGACGTTTGCGTCCAGCCTTGCCAAGCTTGATGTTGCCGTGATCCAAGTTGCCCACCTGACCAATCGTGGCATAACAAACCTGGTGGATCAAACGAACTTCGCCGGAGGGCATGCGGATCTGGGCAAAATCGCCTTCCTTGGCGAGTAATTGTGCCGAACCACCTGCCGAACGAACGAGCTG
>CAYPHR010000124.1:5852-8414 GCA_964410375.1 uncultured Anaerolinea sp.
AATATTGCTGATCGGAAGAGCATTACCCGGGCGGATCTCAGCATTGGGTCCGGACAGAACCGTATCACCAACCTTCAGATCCAATGGGGAAATGATGTAACGCTTTTCGCCATCCGCATAATGAAGAAGCGCGAGGCGTGCGGTGCGGTTCGGATCGTACTCAATGGCTGCCACTTTCGCAGGGATGCCAAGTTTGTCGCGGCGGAAATCAACCAGACGGATGAAGCGGCGCGCGCCTCCACCGCGATGACGAACGGTCACACGGCCATGAGCATTACGTCCACCCCGATTCTTCTTCGGAACGAGCAACGAACGCTCTGGGGTGCTCTTCGTAATCTCTTCAAAGGTGTAGCCGGTCATGTCGCGCATGCCAGGCGTTACCGGTTTATACTTTTTGACTGCCATTACTGCACCCCTTCAAAGATCTCGAGGGGCTTGCTTCCCTCGGCTAAGGTGATGACCGCCTTCTTGTAAGCGGGCTTACGCACCAGCATGCGGCGCGCGCGCGTACGGCGTCCGCGTTTGGCGGGGACGTTAAGAACGTTCACGCGAGCCACGGTGACATCGAAGAGTGTTTCCACTGCATCCTTCACCATGGTGCGGGTTGCATTGTTCGCAACAACAAAAACATACTGCCCAAGTTTGCCGGACTGGTAGTTGGATTTTTCCGTAACCAGCGGGCGGACGATGACATTATAAAGATTGGTCATGTCTCTCTCCTATCCAAGGTGCGCAACCAGCGCATCGATTGTCTTGAGAGGCAAGACAACTTTTTCGAAATTAAGCACATCGCGCACGTTCAAATAGCTGGCCAGCAACACCTTGGCACTCTCGATGTTATTGGCGGAACGCATCACGGTCTCGTAGTTCTGATCCTTGACGGGCATCAACACCAACACAGTGGATGTACCAACCAAGTTACCAAGCGTATCCGCCATTACGCGGGTCTTGGAATCCTTGAGATCGAGATCATCCACAACCACGATCGAGGCTTCGGCGGCTTTCACTGAAAGCGCGGAGCGAAGGGCTGCTTGACGCATCTTCTTGGGCATGCGCTGTTCATAGCTGCGCGGATGCGGGGTGTGGATACGACCACCACCAACCCACTGCGCCGCACGCCTGGAACCCTGACGGGCTCGCCCGGTCCCCTTCTGCTTCCACGGCTTGCGGCCGCCGCCAGCAACCTCGGAGCGGACCTTCGTCTCGTGAGTGCCGAGGCGGGCATTCGCCATCTGGCGCACATACGCCTGATGCATCAAATCAACATTTACAGGGGCTTCGAAGACGTTCGCGGGCAATTCAATCTCGCGAACCTTCTTGCCTTTCAAATCAAGAACATCTACTTTCATGGTTAATCTGGCTCCCGTTTCCTGCGCGCCTACTGCTTGCGCGACTCCTTGATCATGACGAGACTACCCTTGCCACCGGGAACAGCGCCATTAATAGCGATCAGGTTGCGTTCCGCATCCACCATGACGACTTTCATGTTTTGCACAGTGACGCGGTCTACACCCATGTGACCAGCACCGCGTGCGCCTTTGTAAACGCGGCCCGGCGTGGTGCCGGATCCGCGCGAACCGGGGGCACGGTTGCGGTCGGAAGTACCATGTGTGGCGTTCATGCCATGGAAGTGATAGCGCTTCACGCCTCCGGCAAAGCCCTTGCCTTTGCTGACGCCGATCACATCCACACGCTCGCCGACGACGAAGGCATCAGCAACCGACACCTTATCACCGACCTTCAAGCCATGCTCCTTGGCACGGAACTCGCGCAGGACGCGCATGGGGGGAATCTCATTGGCTTTCAAGTGACCCAACTGACCGCCGGTCAGACGCTTGGGGTTCACTTCGCCAAAGCCCAGTTGCACCGCTGAATACCCTTCTTCTTCGGGCGTACGTACCTGGGTAACGTAACATGGCCCAGCTTCGATGAGTGTCACTGGATAAGCAACACCTTTTTCATCGAAGATCTGGGTCATGCCGATCTTCTTTCCAATAAGCCCTTTCAACATACTCAATTTTCTCCTTCAGAAAATATTGACGAGACTGTCAGCCGGGGCGTCGGCCGCATCATCTCCGTGCAGCGCAGTCAGAAGGTCTGGTGCGAAGCGGATGTGTGTTGGTTCCACACACAGACCCACTCTTACGCTGTCTCAAATATCCGCGAAGTCCGCGGTTATTTAACTAACTTAGATCTTGATCTCAATATCAACACCTGCAGGCAGGTTCAAGCGCATCAACATGTCGATGGTTTTCGAATCGGGATCCAAAACATCGATCAACCTGTTGTGTGTTCGAATTTCAAAGTGCTCGTGCGAGTCTTTGTCAATGAAAGTCGAGCGACGTATTGTAAAGCGTTCGGTCTTGCTTGGCAAGGGTACGGGACCAACTACGTGGGCACCGGTACGTTCGGCGGTTTCGACGATCCGCTTTGCGGATTGGTCGAGCACCCGATGATCATACGCCTTAAGGCGGATACGGATTTTTTGTTTAGCCATTATTCCTCGCCTTACTCGATGATCTTGGTGACGACACCAGCGCCGACGGTCAGACCGCCTTCACG
>CAYPHR010000125.1:0-8388 GCA_964410375.1 uncultured Anaerolinea sp.
GCATGATAAATGAATTATAACCCCCGCCATCTTCAAAATAAAATGCAGGGACGCAGCGATGCTGCGTCCCTGCGGGCATTACAAGGAGATCAATTCCGGCTGGTTTTGCAGCCGCGCCTGCATGGACCAGGGTCCCGTCCAGGTGACGGTGACGGGGAGGAGTTTTCCGCGCAGATCTTCCTCGGTTTCGACGAAGACGAGTTTGTTGGTGGGGGTGCGTCCGCGCCAGCGCCCTTTTACTTTTTCTTCGAACAACACATCCACAGTTTCGCCAAGATATTTTTTGTTGATCTCGCCCACGATCTGTTCCTGCTGGTCTTCCAACATGCGGAAGCGGCGCATCTTTTCCTCGTCTGTGACGTTGTCCTCCATGCGGCGGGTGGCGACGGTCCCTTCACGGACGGAGTAGCGAGCCAGATGGGCAACATCCAGTTTCAGGTCCGATAAGACGCGGTACGTCTCCATGAATTGTTCTTCGGTCTCGCCGGGGAATCCAACGATAATGTCGGTTGCAATGGAACAATCTGGAATGCGGTCACGGATTTTGGCAACGAGGTCGCGGAATTGCTGCTGGGTGTATCCACGTTTCATGTTCTCAAGCACAGTGTCATCGCCCGCTTGGATGGGCAGTTCGATGTGCGGCATGACGCGGGGAAGTTCAGCAATGGCTTGGATGAGGTCGTCGTCGAAGTAATTGGGATGGGAGGTCAGGAACCGGATGCGCTCGATGCCTTCCACCTCATGAATGATGCGCAGAAGCGCGGCGAGATTGGGACCATCCGGGATGTCCTTGCCGTAGCGGTCCACGATCTGACCGAGCAGGGTGACTTCCTTGACACCTTGCTTCGCCAGCGAGCGGACTTCTGCCACAATGTCGCCAACAGGGCGGGAACGTTCGATGCCGCGTTTGTATGGGATGATGCAGAACGTGCAGGCATGTGAACAGCCGTACACGATGGGCACATGAACGCTGACGAGTTTGCCTTGTTCAGCTTGCGGAAGGATCAGTTCTTCGTCCATCATCAGGAAGCGGCGTGTCGTTTCGGCATCTTCCATCGATTGGATCTCGCCCTGCGTGAGATGCGATATGAGCGGACCCGGGTCGGAGGGCGGAGAAAAGACATCCACATAGGGAAGTTTCGCCTTGAGTTTTTCCGCTCCGCGCACACCAACGAGACACCCCATCAAATTGATGACAAGCTCGGGCTTTTGCTCTTTCAGTTTCTTGAACGAACTGACGCGACCCAGCGCCTTGTCTTCCGCCGACTGGCGCACAACGCAGGTGTTCAGGACGATAACGTCCGCTTCTTCGGGTTTTTCAGTAAGGATGTAACCAAGATGTTCAAGCGACGAACCGACCCGCTGTGAGTCAGCCACGTTCATTTGACAGCCTTCGGTCCAGATGTGATATTTCATGCGTGCTCCTAAATCGTAGGCGGGAATTATACCAAGAGTGGTCGGGATTCGTTTTCGATTGAGCAAAAAACAAGCCGCTGTATGAAACAGCGGCTTGAATTAGAGATGTGTCGCATTCGAATCAAAGCAGTAACCTAGTCAAACCAGGTACACAAACCACTCGGTGGATGATATGTAAAGTTCGAGCAATTGTTGCTGGCGGCTAAATTAGAGCATGCGGGTCTATTTTGAACAGTAGCGCTCCCCGGGGTGCAGACAGGCGCTGATGGGGTGAAAGTACTGGTGGGTATCGGAGATGCAGTTGGAGTCGCTGTGGCGACTTGATAGATCTGACAGGTTTTTGCGACCCCGTAAACAGGATCACCAAAGACCGCATTCGTGCAAGCAACACCATTTGCATGGAGTTGGGTGACCCAAATGTTGTTCGCCCCATATCGAACTAGTGCCGTGCCACTAAAACTGCAAAATCCATTTTCGTTCGCGCAGGTGACCCAAGCACCAACGGGAGTGACTGTTGGTGTGGCAGACGGGGTGAACGTGGGGGTGGCAGTGGATGTGTGGGTTGATGTGAATGTTAGGGTGGGTGTGAAAGTGGCGGTTAACGTGAGTGTGACAGTCTGTGTGAACGTGGCGCTCGGAACAGCTGTAAACGTCCGGGTCGAAGTAGCGCTTGGAAACACAGGGATGATCAATGTTGATGACGGAGCCGGAAGAGGGGTGTTCGGAGTTGATGACGCGATCGGAGTGCCCGGAGTGAGCGAGGGACCCACCCCCGGAAGGATCACAACCCCATCACGAACACTATACCCAAGTTCCGCCATAAGTTCATCCGCTGTTGCTTTGATCGTAGGACCAAAAGCCGTCAGCGCCGCTATCAACGCAATACCAACAAAAACTGCAATAAGAACATACTCCACCAATCCCTGCCCCTTTTCGTGTTTTTTCTTTGCGAATGGTCTCTTCATCCTGTTTATTCTTGTTTCCTTTCGTAAATTTGAGCTGACCGGGGCATGCGGCACTTTCCCGTTATTGACCGCCAAACCCTACTCATGCAAACTGATCGAACTACTCCCATAGTACCTTTCAGCCAAGGATTAATCCATACCGAAACCTTGCAATTCCGTTAATGGATTGCCCACATTGCAGGGATGAAAGGTCGGAGGATATTTGTCTACATGAAAATGACATGCCCCGCTTCAGACTCCGCTCCCGCCTGCTCCTCCCCGTCAAACGATCCAAAAATAAAAAAACAGCGCGAGCCTTTCAGCCCGCGCTGTCACTTATGTTAGACCGCTTTACGCATCCAACAGTTCCTTCGGAATATTGCCGCCATTCTGCGCAATTCTCTTCAACACCTCTTTGTGAAGCCAGGTGTTCATCTTGGCGGAGTCGCCCATCATGTCTGCAGGGCAGTCAAGCTCGGTCGCCAATTCCTTGCGCGCATCGAAACTGCTATCGAGATCCAGCAGCTTGAGCAAATCAACGATCGACGTCTTCCAATTGAGTTTCGCAGGATTCGCAGCAGCCATCTTCTCAAGGTTGGCAACTACATCCACCACCTCGATCGGGGCAGGCGCGGCGACTTTCTGCTCTGCATGGGGATGCACCCCTTCCTTCTGTGGGCGGCTGATCGTGGAGGCAGCCGGTTTGGTCGCAGCAGCCACAGGCTTTGATGCTCCTGCGGTCGTCGAGGCGGGCTTATCCTTGTCCTTCTTAAGACCGATCTTCTCTAGAATTTTGCTGAAAAAACTCATAGCGTAATATCCTTTCGTGGTTGGTATTGAGAAACAGAAGTGAAAGATGTTTTACATTTCACATCCTTCCATTTCATTATAACATTTATTACAGGCATATCCAAATTTCAAAACCTAAAAATCATGTCGGGCACGTTAATATGGATAAACCATCTATCTATACCTGCTTGTTTTAAGGTAATATTATGTAGAACATGGAATCTACGAAGGAACGACATCCTCCTCGCAAACGCAGACATCGCATCCCCAATGCGTTTTTTTCGACGCTGGGCATTGCTGTATTGCTTGCCACCCTTTTCACCGCATGGACTCCCAACAGCATTTTTGCCAGCAATTTACAGGAACAACTCCGCATCCTTCTCACACCGCAGGCGGAAATCGTCCCCGGACTCACCACGCCCCAGCCTCAGCTTCGCATCGGCATTGTGGCGGGACACATGGGCAACGATTCCGGCGCAGTCTGCATGGATGAAAATGGACAGGTGACGTTAAGGGAAGTGGACATAAATTTCCAGATCGCCACTCTCGTGGAGAGAAGCCTGACAGCAAAAGGCTATCAGGTGGACCTGCTCAATGAATTCGATACGCGCTTGAACGGCTATCGCGCTGTGGCGTTGGTTTCCATTCATAACGACTCCTGTCAATATATCAACGATGAAGCAACCGGCTTCAAAGTGGCGGCTTCGCTCGATACGCGCGACGTCAACCGAGCCCAACGTCTGACTGCTTGCCTCACCGACCGCTACCAACAGATCACTGGCTTGACCTTCCACGCCAACAGCATCACAAGGGACATGCGCGAGTACCACGCCTTCTCCGAGATCGACCCGAACACCATCACAGCCATCATCGAAACCGGCTTCATGTACCTCGACCGCGACCTCCTCACCCAACAGACCGACCTCGTCGCTGACGGTGTGATTCAAGGCATCTTGTGCTTCATCAACAACGAGAGCATTTTCCCGACCGCGATCCCCCTCCCCACCTTTGCGCCATGAACAGACCTGACGCTTCGCCCCGCCGCCTCAACCTGCTTCATCCAGCCTTGATCCTGATCCTCCTGCTGACAGTGATCGGCGTCACGGCATGGTCGGCGGTGGCAGCCCGGGAATTCGGTTTAAGTGAGATGGTTTTTGCCACTCCCACGGAAGCGCAGGCTTTTGGCTTTGCGCAAATGGCAAAACCGACCTACACCCCGCTCCCAACCGCCACATTGGTCCCAACACAGCCGCCCACCGAAGTGGTGGCACAGGCAGAGATCGTCTCCGAGGCGTTGACGTATGAATACGTCACATCTGTAACCGGGAACGAGCCGCCTGCGCCTGTCTATACCGGCGGGAAATCCATCCTCGTGGACATTTCCGAACAGCACATGTACGTCTATGACGGCGATTACCTAATCTACAGTTTCGTCGCATCCACCGGCATGAACAACGCAACACGCGTCGGGAATTTCAGCGTCCTGAACAAGATCCCCAATGCATACGGCGCAACATGGAATATCTGGATGCCGAGCTGGCTGGGAATCTACTGGGCGGGCAGTCTGCAAAATGGCATCCACGCCCTGCCAATCCTACCGAACGGAGCCACGCTCTGGGCGGGATATCTTGGAACGCCAATCTCGTATGGTTGTGTGGTGCTTGGTTCGTATGAAGCACAGCTTCTCTACGATTGGGCGGAAGTCGGCACGCCGGTCAATATTCAGTGGTAAAAAGCCGATTTTTTGCTTTATAATTGATTACACGCATTTGAGCGGTTTTGTGGATCTTGGCACAGGTGAATGATGACTGACTCGCTTTTAAAACTACGTGAATCGATGACAAAAGAACCCCAGCCTCAGGGTGGTGATGCTCCGGAAAACAGGAAACAGGCTGGAGGTCCGGTTCGAGGCGACGCCTTGGGAAAAACGAAGAAAAAACGAAGCATCGTGCTTCCCGTCCTGCTGATCGTGATGGGATGCGCGGTCTTTTTGTTTGCGGCATGGTCGGCTGTCAATTCGCCGGTGTTTGCTTCGATTATGAACTTTGTATCCGCGCCGCAGACCCAACCGCAAGCTGATCTGCCATCCTTCGCACAGGTGGACATCGCCAAACCGACCTACACGCCCGCGGTTCAACTTGTTGCGCAGGAGATCCTGCCGACCGCAACCTTTACGACCGTCCCGCCAACCGCCACATTGACCGAAGTTCCGCCGGCGACGGACATCCCCCCCACAGATCTGCCTCCCACTGCCACAGCGGAACCTGAGGTCGCTTCTTCTGATGGTGAAGGGACAAGCGATGAAGTGACGAGCGAATTCGTCGCCATCGCGGAAATCGTCCCCGATACGCCCACGCCGCAATACGTGGCGCCAACCGCCGCGCCGAACGTCCCTGCGGCAGTGCGCGGAAACGGCGAACGCTGGATCGATGTGGACCTTTCGGAGCAGAGGCTGTATGCTTACGAAGGCGATACGCTTGTCCGTTCTTTTGTGGTTTCCACGGGCACATGGCAAACACCGACCGTGACCGGCAAGTATCGCGTCTGGATCAAGTTGCGCTCCGCTCCCATGTCGGGACCTGGTTATTATCTGCCTGATGTGCCGTACATCATGTATTTCTATAAAGGCTATGGCATCCATGGCACGTACTGGCATAACAACTTCGGTACGCCGATGAGTCACGGCTGTGTCAATATGACCATTGCGGACGCGGAATGGGTTTACAACTTCTCAGTGGTTGGCACAGTGGTGAACGTGCATCATTAATCACGCCATTCCTTCTTTCTTCTGCCAAAGTAAAGAAGCAAGAGGAAAACCCGTAAGAATGAATCAACCATTATCGCGAAGAGACTTTCTCAAATTGAGCGGACTTGGGCTGGCAGGCTTGCTGGCGGCTCCGCTCAATTTTGATTTTGACGACCCGTTCGCAGCCCAGCAGGGACGCGTGACCGTCCGCACGGTTTGGGTGTATGAAAAGCCGTCCATCGAGTCAACAAAGGTCAGATTAAGCCAGCGCGACGCGCTGCTCAACATCACGAACACCGCCGTCAGCGACGATGTCACCGCGCATAACCGCGTCTGGTACAAGGTCGGTGATGAAGGGTACGTTTATTCAGGGAACATCCAGCCCGTCCGCACCATCTTGAACACGCCGCAATTGGAGATCCCAAAAGAAGGTCTGCTCGCTGAGGTCAGCGTGCCGTTCACTGATGCACATGTCGCGCCTGACAAGAACTCCAAGGTCATTTACCGCATGTATTATGAAACTACGCACTGGATCAAGGCGGTGTTCACAAACGACAACGATGGGCAGGTCTGGTACCAAGTCCGCGACGACAAATGGGACAAACTATACTACGCCCGCGCCGAGCACATCCGCATCATGGGCGAGGACGAACTCACGCCCATTTCCCCCGAAGTATCGAACCGCGAGAAAAAGATCGTCGTGCGGCTCGGTCAACAGGTCACCATTGCCTACGAAAATGATGTCCCTGTCTTTGTTGCGCCCGTTTCCACCGGCGGACTCATGCGGGTCGGCAAGTACACCACGCCGCAAGGCAATTTCATCACGTATTACAAACGTCCCTCGCGGCACATGGCGGCGGGCGACATCGCCGCCACCGGCTTCGATCTGCCCGGTGTGCCCTGGGTGCAGTACATCACTCCCAACGGCATCTCCTTCCACGGCACATTCTGGCACAACGATTTCGGCAGACCGCGCTCACACGGCTGCATCAATCTCTCCATGAACGCATCCAAATGGCTCTATCGTTGGAGCACTCCGCAGGTCCCATTCAAAAAAGAACTCACTTTCGGCGGCGTGGGGACGAACGTCGAGATCGTTCTCTAGTACCAAAGAGACATTCTCTAAACTTCCTCTCAACCTTTATGATTACAATCGCATTATGAGTATTTCCCAGCTTTCCCGTCGTGACTTTTTAAAGCTCACCGCATCCGGCGTGCTCGGGCTTGTTCTCTCCGAATTGGGCTTGGACCGTGCTCTCGCCGCTCCCCCCACCTCGCAGGGACGCGCCATCTGGAGCGGCGTGCAGATCTTCGACGCCCCCTACCTGACCGCCAACCGCATCCATCTCCTCCGCATCGACGAGGTCGTTCCACTGCTCGGCGAAGTGGCGGGTGACAACATTGACAACCAGTTCAACAACACCTGGTATGAAATAGACGGCGGTTACACTTTCTCCGGTTGGCTGCAGCCGGTTGAAACGAGATACCAGAAACCGATGTACGAAATTCCCGCCGAAGGCAAACTCGCGGAAGTCACCGTACCGTTCAGCCCAACCCATCTGGCGCCTTATCATTACGCCAAAAAGGCACATCGCATCTTTTACGAGACCACACACTGGGTAAAGAAAGTGGTCGTGACGCGTGAAGAGAAAAGTGTATGGTACGAGATCTACGACAATGTGCTCAAGAAATCCTTCTACGTCCCGTCCTACAATATGCGCCTCATCCCTGACGAGGAACTGACCCAGCTCTCTCCCGAAGTCCCGAACGAACAGAAGCTCATCCATGTGGATATTGCCACGCAGATGGTCACCGCCTTCGAAGGCGACAAAATGGTAATGTCCGTCCGCTGTGCCAGCGGAGAGCGCGGCACGGATACACCCAAAGGCGAATGGCGCACCTATCACAAGGGACCGTCCGTGCACATGACGAACTTTGGCGACGCCGTAGCGAATATCTACAATCTGCCCGGCGTGCCGTGGTGCTCGTTCTTCACAGGCTCCGGTCACGCCTTCCACGGCACCTACTGGCACAACGATTATGGACATCCGCGCAGTAACGGCTGTGTTAACCTGCCCTCCAGCATCTCCAAATGGTTGTACCGCTGGACCAGTCCCGTCCTTGCTCCAAATCAAGAGTACGTAAACATCCCCGGCGAGGGAACGCGCGTGATCATCGAATAGAATCAGGATGTATGCCTGAACAAAAAACCAAACACTCAGAGGAAATCATATGAATCCCATTTTTCAACACAATCAATACCTGCTCAAGCGTCAGGTCTTCGCATTGACGGGAAAATTCCGCTTTTACGATTCAAGCGAGAACCTTGTCATGTTCAGCGAGCAAAAAATGTTCCGATTGCGCGAAGACATCCGCGTGTATTCCGATGAGAGCAAAACCCAGGAAGTGTTGATGATCAAAGCCCGCCAGATCATTGATTTCTCCGCCGCGTTCGATGTGGTCGACAGCGTATCCGGGCAAAAGGTCGGGGCG
>CAYPHR010000126.1:0-8376 GCA_964410375.1 uncultured Anaerolinea sp.
GGAGACCAGTTCCAATCGGCGCGGGCGCGGGAGTCGTCCACGTCTTCGGGCCACGAGTCGACGATTCCCTGCCGGCGCGGATTCGGCTCGTAGGTGATGTCCGCATCCGCGAAGGCGTTCACGGCGCGCCCGCGGAACTCGTCCGCAGTGATGGCGAACGCCGCCACGTTGTAGACATTGGTCGTCAACGACCCGCGCGGCGCGTCCATCAGCATCAGCATGGATTTGATCGCGTCGGGCATCGCCATAAAGGAGATCTTCGTATCGGGTCGGACGAAACAGGCATACGGGAGTCCCTGAGCCGCCGCGTGCAGCATCTCCGGTCCGTAGTCGCTGGTTCCACTGCTGGGGACGGTAAAGGCGGAGATCAAGCCCGGGAAGCGGATCGCGCGGAAGTCCAGCATGACCGGGGGCTTTTCATCCAAATGTTTCTGACCGAAGAATTTGCTGTAATAGATCCCCAACTTCTCGCAATATAACTTGTTGCATCCGTACATCGTGTGCGGGTTGTCCCAGTCCTCCTCCTTCACCGCGCCCGCCGCGCGTTTTGCCTCGATGTTCGGCATTCCGTACGCCGCGATGGAACTGGGGAAGATGAACTTGACCGCCTTGCCGTATTTCTCCGAACGGTACGCCGCCAGCATCAGCAGTTGCATCGTCCCTTCGACGTTGATGCGGTGCGCCTCCTCAGTGGCGATCTCCGCCTTCGACGAAAGCGACGCCGCCAGATGGAAAATGATGTCGAAATCGTAATCGTAAAAGGTCTTGATCTTGTAAACCAGATCCCCCTGCACATGCTCCGCTGAAAGATTTTGGATCGACTCGGGCAGCGGCATGATGTCCGACGTGACGATCTTGTAGCCTCCCCGCTTCGAAAGTTCCTGCACGAGCGCCTGCCCGATCTCGCCGCATGCGCCGGTCACCAGCACCTGTTTATCGGTCATCTGAATCTCCTGATATGCTTGTGCCCAAACGACCTTATAATCTTTATACCGTTTGGGTACTAGAATGTTATGGCTTATTTTACGATACATTGAATGGAATTTTGTCACAAAATGCGTATGAATTTAAGAACCTTAATGTCGTTGCGAGCGAAGCGAAGCAACCCCCTCTTTATTGGGAGATTGCTTCGTCGGACGATCGTCCTCCTCGCAATGACATTAATGACCTCCTGCTCCGCGCTGGATGCGTGGAACATCACGCCCACACCCGTCATCCCGACGGAAACCCCGCTTCCCACCGCGACCATAAACTGGTTCCCGCCATCTGCCACGCCCACACCCCGGACCTTTTCCACCCCGCTTCCCACACCGGAACTGCGCCCCGGTCTTGGCGATGTCCTCATCGAGGACGATTTCTCCGATCCATCCCTGTGGGACATTGCCGCATCCAACCAAGCCAGCTCCACAATGGACGAGAATCGACTCACCATTGCCGTGCAAAGCGGCGTATCCATGCTCAGCCTGCGCAATGACCTCGTGCTGGCGAACTACTACGCCGAGATCACCGCCCGCCCCAGCCTGTGCCGCGGCGAAGATAATTACGGCATGTTGGTGCGCGCCAGCGGCTCCGCGAGTTACTATCGCATCGTACTCGCCTGCAATGGGACGGTCCGCGTGGAACGACTCATCAACGGCGCACGGCTTGTCCTTCAACAGCCGCTCCCCAGCGCGGATGCGCCTCCCGGCGCTCCGGGCGAAGTCCGCATTGGCGTGTGGGCGGTCGGCAGGGAGATGCGCATCTTCCTGAACGGACGCTATCAATTCAGCATCAACGATCCCAACCTCCCAAGCGGGAGCATCGGAGTCTTTGTCCGCTCGGTGGGGGATACCGCCGCCATCGTCTCCTTCTCCGACCTGAGCATCCGCTCCGTCGATTATGTCCTGCCGACCATCACCCCGTCACCATAGCGGATTTAACCGTTACAATTGGCTCATTAACTCTGGTGGTAAAGAACATGCCGAAAAACAAACTCAACGACCTCGACACAAAGACCTGGCTGAAATTCCAAAAGTCATGGTTCATCCACAACCCGCCGCCGCGCAAAAAGAACGTGCTGGTGCATCCCGCCAAATACCCGGAGACGATGGCGCAGGAATTTATCGAGTTCTTCACAAAAGCCGGTGAGACCGTGCTCGATCCCATGGCAGGGACCGGCTCCACGCTCATTGCCGCCCTGCGCGCGGGACGCAATTCCTACGGCATCGAGTTGAATCCCAAATATGCAACAATCGCCAAACAACTTATCGAGGAAGAGCGCAATAATCTCGGCGAACCCATTGTCGATCTGAAATCCGAGATCGTGAACGGCGACGCGCTTCACGCCGTTAAATACGATCTGCCCGCAATGGATTATGTGCTCACCTCGCCACCCTATTGGGACATGCTCCACGCCAAAGGCTCGGAGAACCAAAAGAAACGCCGCACTGACGATGAACTGGATGTCGTCTATTCGGAAGACCCGAACGACCTCGGCAACATCCATGATTACGAAGCCTTCCTCGAAAAACTGGTCGCGATCTATGCGGGATTAAAGCCGTTACTGCGCGAAAAAGCCTACCTCACCATCATCGTCAAGAACGTCAAGAAAGGCGGGAAGATCTATCCCCTCGCATGGGATATCGCCCGCGAACTCGGCAAGACCTACACACTGAAAGACGAAAAGATCTGGCTTCAGGATAACCAATCCCTTGCGCCATACGGAATGGGCAGTGCCTGGGTCAGCAACACGTTTCATCATTATTGTCTGCAGTTCAGGAACGAATAACCGCTTATCACCATGCTCACCGCCTCCGACCTCATCCGCCTGCCGTACACGCCCGATCTGACCGAAGGCGGGGTCGAGTATGCGCTCCGGTCGCTTTCCTACACCTACGACCGGATGGGCGGCTCGCCGTACGAACGTCTGCGGCGCATCGTGGCTGGCGTGGCGGTGGAACTCGCTTTTCGGCGTTATCTCTCCCAGCAAAACATCCCCTTCGACGTAAAAGGCGCGACGCCCTTCACCGATCCAGACCGCTACGACGTGGCGCTCGGCAAACACCGCTGTGACGTCAAATCCTTTCACATCACGCATCGCAAACAGATCACGCAAATCCGCAAAGACCCGTCCATCTTATTGGATGCGCCCGCGCTCGTCCCCTCCGACCAACATGCGCGCGATGGTCACTCCCTCAACGACTTGTACATCTTCGCTTTTCTGACAGGCTTGATCGCCGCCTCGCAATCGGACCTGAAACTGGTCATCCAAAAGGGACAGCCGCACTACCTCGTGCACGTCATGCCGAACGAGTGGCGCAAGCCGGTCAACTGGAATCCGCTTGGGAGGTTGACGCTGAAATCAGAATCGGACGAGGAACTGCTTGTCGAGGTCAATGGGCAGGATGAAGGTCGGGATGTGAAGCGCAAGGTCGTCAGCCTGCCGCCGAAGACCAGAGTCATAGTGGATGAGTCGTTCCATTCCATTTCCAGCCTGCATGTCCGCCGTGTGCCGGAGGCGCGGGTGGGAATCCATTGTGAAGCCATCAGGGAAACGCACGTGGTCCCGCCGCCGGATTGGGGCAACATCTGGGTCTACGGCATGGACATTTACCTGACGGGATATATTTCTTATGAAGAGTTCGGTCAGCGCGCGGGCACGCTGCTGCCGAATTCAAAGGTCTTTCAATACAATCACACGCGCGTCAAAAACCTGACCCTGCCCGTTTCCAACCTGAAACCATTGGGGAAGTTGCTCGAACGGATTCAGAACGCATCGAATGAGTAAGGCGCAAGTTCAGGCGATCAGCCAACGGACAAAGTGTTTGCTGTCCTGCAATTACCGGCGTGACAAATTCATCCGCTTGTAAACGGGAGCCATCTGCTTGTAGATCTGCTTAAACATCTCGAATTGCCCGTCGTATAACCTGCGGTTTTCAGATCGAGGGCGGTAGGTCTGTTTAATTTCCACCAATTTTGGCACATCCCCGAATTGGATCCTCCCCAAACCGACAGCGGCGATCCATGCCGCGCCGCGCGCGTTGGCGTACATGGGCTCGGCAACTTGTTTGATCTCCACGTTCAACACGTCCGCGAATATCTGGCACCATACATCGGATTGCGCCCCGCCGCCGGCGATGTTGATCTGGTTCACATCCCGCCCTAGAAATTTCCGTACGGGGTTCATCAACCAGCGTGTATTGAGCGCGATCCCCTCCAGAAATGCGCGGATGATATCCTCGCGCGTATTATGCAGGGAAAGGTTATACAGACCGGCGCGCACGGTTTTATCATCGACAGGGGCGCGCTCCCCCCATATCCACGGTGTATACATCACCCCATTTGCCCCGGCAGGGACGCGCTCCGCGATTTTGTCGAGCGCTTTGAAAATATCCGGCACGGCGGCTTCCTGCAGAAGTTCATCCTTGTGATACAGGATATTGTCGCGCAGGAAGGTCAGGTTGCCGCCTGCCGTGGCTTGCAGGGCGGTCAATAGGTATCGGTCTGGAAGCGCACATGGCACCGATGCCAGCGACGCCAGCACATCGGTCTTCTTGAACGGAACATGCGCCGCCATCCATGACGATGTGCCGATGTAGAGATGCACTGCATAATCATCCACTGCGCCCGAGCCGATTGCCGCTGCAGTGTTGTCGATCGATCCCGCCACCACCTTCACATCCTTTGAAAGACCAAGCGCATCTGCCACATCCGCTTTGAGCGTGCCGATCACCTTCGAGCAAGTTACGATCTCCGGCAATTTGGCAGGATCCAATCCCAGCATGGAGATCAATCCATCATGATAACGGATGTTATTCGGGTCACGGTTATCCGTCACCCAGGATGTCAGGATCGAGTCAAAGGTCGCCGTGAAGCGTCCTGTCAACCGCAGGTTCAAATAATCCAGTACATTCAAAAATTTATGGGTTCGGTCATAGATCTCTGGCTGTGTATCCCGAAGAAACAACATGTGCCCGGCAGGGTCCTTGCCGGTCGTGGACGGCATCCCGCCAGTCAAATGAACGAAACGCAATATCTTATCTATAGAAATGCCGTCGATATTGAGCCATCCGCCGAGTTGATTTTTTAGATGCGGCGCCCCCCGCATATCCATCCAAAGGATGCAGTTGCCAAGCGCGTTTCCATCTTGATCGACCGGAACTGTTCCCTCTCCCTGAGTGGAACAGCAAACCGCCTCCACCCTTCGACCCGCATCCTGCTCCCGCTTCAACAGCCTCCCCGCCGCCGACAGAAACGCCGTCCACCATTCATCGGGCGATTGCTCCGCACCGCCATCGGGAGTGATCATCAGGCGGATGGGTTCCACTTCCCATCCCAGCACCTTTCCGCTGACGGAGATCAATGCCACTTTCATTCCAGATGTGCCAAGGTCGACTGCAAGGATAAGCGGTTCTGCCACGGTCATTCTTTAAACACCTTCTACATTTGATAAAACTTCTTCGAACCTTGTCAGCGCGTTATCGATGACCTCGTCCGTATCCGCCATGGATGTGTACATGCGCGAACCTGCCAGGGTGATCAGTCCGTTCGCCATATATGCGGCGCCCATCTCTTCGATCATATGTTTGCGCGATTTGATCTCTTTAAGCGTTTTCAATGGATTCTTCAAATCCAATAACATGACCCCGGATGTTTCCAGGTGGACGATGCTGCCTTGATTGTACGCTACAAAGGGCAGATCGTATTTATCAATGATGGCTTGCAAGCCTTTGGACAGGCGGTCGCCTGCCCGCCCGGCAATGACTGGCGCATTGGTGCGTTCCATCTCTTTGAGCGCGTAATATCCCGCCACGCACGAGAGCGGATTTGCGGAAAGCGTCCCGCCAATATAAGCGCGCTCACCGGTTCCGCCGATGCCCGCTGCGAACGTCATGATGACATCCCTTCGCCCGCCTACGCCGCCTGCCATTGGGTAGCCGCCGGTCACGCATTTTCCGAAAACGGTCAGGTCAGGCTTGACGCCAAAATATCCCTGCGCCCCGCCCAAACCGAGACGAAACCCCGTCACGACCTCGTCAAAGATGAGCAATGCGCCAAACTCATCGCAAAGTTCGCGCACCTTCTGGTTGAAATCAAACGGCACCGGGCGTGTTCCCGATTCGGGACCCACAGGCTCGACGATCACTGCCGCCGTCCCGCCGAGGAAGCGATTGGCGACCAACCTGTGGCGCAGCGCAGACAGATCATTCGGGAAAAATTCCTGCGTATTGACATTCGCACCGCGCGGGATGCCGGTCGCCTCCAATCGTCCCGTGCCGGGGATGTGCAACCCGTATACCATTGAGTCGCTCCAGCCGTGATAAGCTCCGCCGACCTTGATGACCCTTTTCTTTTTCGTGAATGTCCGTGCCGCGCGGATGGCAGCCATCACTCCTTCCGTGCCCGAACCCAGCATGCGGAACATCTCCACGGCAGGCATGTACTCGCTGATCAGCTTCGCCAGTTTGAGCTCATATTCATGGAACAATCCGGTCACGGGTCCGCACGAGTTGACGACCTCCATCACCCTCTCGCGCACTGGCGCGTAATTGCTGCCCAGCACGGTCGGACCGCCCGCCTGCAAAAAGTCAATATAACGGTTGCCGTCCACATCCCACATAAAAGCGCCGTCCGCCTTCTCAATGGCGATTGGGAAAGGGTAATTGAACGCCAGGTTATGCTGTACACCGCCGGGAATATATTTCTTGGCTTCGTCCGTCAATGCTTTGGATTTGGCACACTTCTTCTCGAAGTATTCGAGATAGGTCTTCATCTTGTCCCGGCGCACGGGGCGTAATGGTTGTGTGGTCAGGGCTTTTAACTTTTTATAGATGGCATCCACATCGGGATATTCTGAAATTGCATATGTTTGTTCAATCATGGTTCCTCGTAATTGATGACGTGCCGCTTCATTCCCCGCCGGTCACTGCTTCGCCTGCCGCAGCTTTTTTCTGGTCTTTGCGCAGTTTTGCAAAGGCAACTTCCCGTACTGCCAGCGGGATCTTGCTGATCTTCCGCTCCGAGATGATGGCAAGCAGATAAGCCAGCGCGCACTTTTCCAAAATTTCAACATTGTGCACAGCCCGTTCCATGTCATGCCCGAAGATCAATGCGCCGTGATTCTGCATCATGTAGGCATTGTTATGGTTTCGGATATTTTTTGCGATCCTATTTCGCAGGATCCCCGTTCCCGATGGTGCATATGGGATGATCTCGATGCTGCGCCCCAAAAAACGCGCCTGTTCATCGAACAAGTGGGGGATGGGTGCTTTTATCAGCGTCAAGGCGCTGGCATAAACCTGGTGAGTATGGATGATGGCGTTCACATCCCCGCGTGTTTCGTAGATGATGCCATGCATGCCCGCTTCCACGGAAGGTTTTCGATTTCCCTCCAATCTATTCATCTCGAAATCCAACACGCATACATCGTCTCCGGTCATTTTCATGTAATCATAGTTGGATGGTGTGATGGCAAATGCCGCCTGCCCCGATACACGCAACGAGATATTGCCGCCGGTCGCCATCAAATATCCTTTGCGGACCAACTCCTGCGCGGTATGCACGATTTGCTGCTTTTCCTTTTGATATTGACTCATCCTAACTCCTTTGCAACTAGACACTGTAAAGATTATATGCTTCCATCTTGACAGTGTCAAGATTTGATTATAAGATGTGGATATGGCAACTTCCAATTACCATCATGGCGACTTGAAAAATGCGCTCATCAAAGCCGGGGTGAAGATTCTGGCGAGGGAAGGGGTCAACGGGTTGAGTCTGCGAAAGGTGGCGAAGCAGGCTGGAGTGAGTCATGCGGCGCCATATTCCCATTTCGCGGATAAGCAGGCTCTCATTGCCGCCATCTCCACCGAAGGGTTCAAGCAGTTATATATCCGGATCGACACAATATTCGCGCGTCATCACAGTACACCAGAGTCGCTGTTGTTGGAAACTGCGTGGGCATACATGCAATTTGCGCTGAACGAGCCTGATCGTTTCAAGTTGATGTTTTCGAGTGTGCTGGAAAAGGAAAAAGAGTACCCCGATTTCGTGCATTATGCACAGAAAAATTTTTCACAGATCGTGGATGTGGTTAAGGTGTGCCAATCGGCGGGTGTGCTGCGACAGGGGGAGCCGGAGTTGGCGGCTGTCAGTGTGTGGGGGGCGGTGCATGGTTTGGTGATGCTGGTTTTGGAAGGACAGATTTCTCACACCGTTTTGGAGCGGCACGACTTAAGGAAATTGCTGACCTTTACGCTCCATCAAATGACACTTATCGAACTTCGTTGATTTTTATATTTCCGTAGGGGCGGAATTTATACCCGTAAACGATCATGCAATAGATCGTTAATTGGGAAAATCTAATCTGGCATGTTGTTTTTACCCCAGCATTAACTTCGG
>CAYPHR010000127.1:0-4814 GCA_964410375.1 uncultured Anaerolinea sp.
TTTTTAAATAATGGCGTGTGTCCAACAAAGTGTGGTGGTTCTTTTTTTCGCTTGGGCTCTTTAATTGGTCGGGGCGCAGCGTGGCCGCGACCCTACGGGGATTTATTGCTCGGGGGTGACAATTGCCATGATGAGATACACCAATAGCATGGCGCCGTTGAAGGTGAAGAATCCCAGCACGAACAAAAGGCGGATGATGGTCGGGTCGATATTGAGATAATCGCCCAGCCCCGCGCACACGCCCGCGATCATGCGGTTGGATTTGCTCCGCGTGAGGGTTTTGTAGTCGGTCATTGTTTGCTCCTTTCGTTTGTCTGTTTGGTTTACGCAGGCGCGCGAAAAGAGTTGCAGTTATTTATATTTTCTCCCCTCCAGATAATTGGCAATTGCCGCATACAGTAGAAAGCCGCCCAACGCAATGAATAGTACCGCCTGCAAGCCAAGCCAATTCAACTGCCACAAGCCGAATCCGGCAAACGCCACACCGACCAATCCGTAGAAGACTGCATTCCGCATATACACCGAACTGACCCGCTTGGACTGGAACAGGTTGCGCGCGGTCAATTGTTCGAGCGAGCGGACTTCGTCCTCGTGACGGTTTTTACACGCCAGCACATCATCCACGATGGCGGCGCAGTCGGTGCAGACTCCGCGCTGGCAGTATTTGCAGGTTCCAATGGCGGGGGATGTAAGGTGATAAAAGCAGTTCATGTTTTCCTCGTTTGAATGTTCGCAGGCTTGAACGTTCATACGCTTCAACATTCAAACCTTTAAACTTTAATGACCGGATGTCTCAAAACCGTTTTCATTTTATCAGGCGCAGCCTTGCGCGGATCGCTCATGTAAATTTCATGGTGTTTTCCGCCAATCGGTCCGACACTATCTTTCAACCCGTTCTCTGCCATGAATTCCTTCATTCGGTCGATTGTGGCAGGCTCGGTGGCATAAGGTCCGATGTGCATGGTCTGCACGCACAAACCTTCTTCAAAATGCGCCAGCCGCGCCTTATTGAGCATCTCGCTGTCCCCTTTCTTCTTGCGGACTTGCTCACGCGCTTCTTCGAAAATATCCTTTGTAACAATATCGGGTTGCAGAATCATCAATGTGTAAAACCAATTGTCTTTTACCGTGATGTCGAAGAACCCGTCTTCCACCCACCACAGTCCCTCCAGCGCCATGACGGGATAGTCGATCGCGTTCGTTTTGCGTTTCTTGAACATGAATTTAAGCGTGTATGACAGGCTGTACAGCGCCTGTGTCGTTTCAGCGAACATGGGCGATTTGCCCGGTTCGGAGTCTTTCTCGATCGCGCCATCGATCATGGCGAATTGCAAATTTGGAACCTGCACCGCTTCGATCTTTTTTGCCGATGGCTGGTATAGATATTTGAATTCTTTTTTCAGGTCAAGTGTTTTCATGGGAGCCTCCCGCCTTATGCTAGCACTTTTGTTCTATGGATTCAAGTGACGTTCATCCTTCGCCCTTGCGGATGACGTTCCTGCCATATTTTTCCTGCAACTCATCCACCACCTCCTGCAATTTGCGGGACTTTTCGCTTCCGACATCCCACAAGCTGAGTTGCCGCACCGGGCTTCCGATTCCACTGACGCCGACTCCGATCAGTCTGACGGCTTGGTTCTGTTTGCGGACGGTTTTCAGCAACCTGAGCGCTGTGCGGAAAATATCATCTTCGTTATCTGTGGATGTCGGTAATGTGATTTGCCGTGTCAGTGTGGTGAAATCATGCCAGCGGATTTTCAATTTGACCGTCTTTCCCACAAGGTCATTTTTTCGTAATTGACGTGCCACGTCCTGTGCCTGTTCGCGCAGGGTTTTTTCGAGCGTCTTTTCATCGCGGATGTCCACGCTGAAGGTGGTTTCCTGGCTGATGGATTTGGTCTCGTATTCCGTCACGATGGGGCGGTTGTCAATGCCGTTGGCGTGTTGCCAGAGATCGCGTCCGTTTTCACCGAAGAGATTGACGAGTTCTTTCTGGGGCCAGTTGGCAATGTCGCCGACGGTGTGGATGCCAAGTTCGGCGAGTCTTGCGTTCGTCTTCGGTCCCACACCCCAGAGCATGTCCGCGGGGAGCGGCGCAAGGAATTTCGCTTCCTCGCCTGCAGGGACGATGGTCAAGCCGGATGGCGGCTCATCTTTCTTTTTGTTCGATTTCTTGCCCACCTCGTTCGCGATTTTCGCCACGAGCTTGTTGGATGCAATGCCAATGCTCGCGGGTAGATTCAGTTCGGTTCGGATGGCAGTTTGCAGGTCGAGGGCGAGGCGGGCGGGATCTTGCCGAATGTCCGAAATGTCGAGAAAGGCTTCGTCGATGGAAATCTGTTCCACGAGTGGAGTCAGATTCCGCAGTTTTGTCATCACTTTTTCGGAGTATTCGCGGTACAGCCTGTGCCGCCCCGGCACGATGATGAGATTTCTGCAAAGCTGAAGCGCGCGGGACATGGGCATGGCGCTGCGGACACCCATGGCGCGGGCGGGGTACGAGCAGGAAGCCACCACGCCGCGTTCGTTCGGTTTCCCGCCGACTGCGAACGGCTTGCCGCGCAGGTCGGGGTTTTGAATTTCCTCCACGGAGCAGAAGAAGGCGTCGAGGTCCAAATGCAGGATGGTGCGAGGCATGGCTCTATTATAGTCTGCGGGCGGGGTTGGGCATCTAGGACAAAATAACCAGGGAGAATTCCGCTTAACATATTGAACATTCCCTTAAGAAAAGATATACTATGGTAAGCGTATAGTCAAAAGGAACTTTTTAGGATTTTTCGCGTCCTTGTTACGCTATAGTCGATGGAGGAAGAAATGAAATCAATGTCAAGAGTTATCTCTGTTTTGCTCCTGCTGGCAATGATGTTTTCGTTTGCCCCGGCGGGAGTGTCCACCGCGAGTGCGTCGTCCTGTTACTGGGCGCAGTTCATCGCGGATGTGACCATTCCAGACGGCACGAATTTTGCGCCGGGTGCCACGTTCACAAAGACCTGGCGTTTGAAGAACATCGGTACCTGTACCTGGAACAGCAACGATGTTTCGCTGATCTTCGACAGCGGCGAGCGGATGGGCGCGCCCGCCTCGGTTGCCCTGCCATCGAATGTCGCTCCGGGCCAGACCGTGGACATCTCTGTGAACATGACCGCGCCAAGTTCCGCCGGACATTATTTCGGTTACTGGAAGTTCAAGAGCAATGCCAGTGGTGTCTTTGGCATCGGCTCGACGCGTAACCGCTCCTTCTGGGTCGAGATCAGGGTCTCCTCCTCCGCCGGCACCGGTTACGACTTTACTGCCAATGCGGCATCCGCCACATGGTCGAGCGGGGCGGGGGCGTTATCCTTCCCCGGCACTGATGGCAGCGCCAACGGCTTTGGCATCAAGTTGAATGCGCCCAAACTCGAAAGCGGTGTGACTTCCGCCAATGCGGGTTTGCTGTTCGCGCCTAATAACGTCACGAACGGATATGTGCAGGCGGTCTATCCAGCCTTCCGCGTGCAGAGCGGCGACCGCTTCCAGGCGACCATTGGCTGTGAATACGGAGCGACGAACTGTTACGTCGCCTACCGCCTCGATTATCAGATCGGAACCGGTCCGGTTAAAACCTTCTGGACCTTCCGTGAGAAATATGAAGGCTTGACGTATAACGTCAACTTGAATTTGAGCTCGCTCGCCGGTCAGGATGTCAAGTTCATTCTTGTCATCTCCGCCTACGGTTCGCCGACCGGTGACCGTGCCTTGTGGGTGAATCCCGTCATCTCCCGCGCAGGCGGAGGCACACCTCCCACTGCCACACCAACCGTGACCGGAACGCCGCCGACGCCCACGCCAACCCGCACCGGGACTGTCCAGCCGAACGCTTGTGACCGCGCCCAATTCATTGCGGACGTTACCGTCAAAGATGGCACCGCCTTTGCTCCGGGCGTCAGCTTCAACAAGACCTGGCGCTTGAAGAACATCGGCACCTGCACATGGACGAATTACAGCCTGATCTTTGACTCCGGCGAGAAGATGGGCGGACCCGATTCCGCGCTCATTCCCACTTCGGTCGCTCCCGGTCAGACGGTGGATATCACCATCCCGTTGACATCCCCGACCACCGCCGGAACCTACCGCGGATATTGGAAACTCAAGAGCAACACCGGCGTCCCGTTCGGGATCGGAACCGGCGGCACGAAATCCTTCTGGGTCGAGATAAAAGTGACCGGCACGGGCATCAACCCCGGAACTGCCACAAAGACCAACACACCCGGAACGCCTGCAACACCTGTCACGCCTGCTACGCCGCTCCCCGGCACAAGCTATGACTTTGTCGCCAATGTCTGCGCTGCAACCTGGTATAGCGGGGCGGGTCAACTGCCCTGCCCGGGGACGAGCGGCGATGCGAAAGGCTTCGTGCTCATCGCCAGCCCGTCCAAGTTGGAGAACGGCACAACGGATAACCGCTCCGGTCTGCTCACGCATCCGCAGAACATCAATAACGGCTACATACAGGGCATTTATCCGAGCTATCTGGTGAAGTCCGGTGATAGATTCCGCGCGACCGTGGGCTGCGAGCACAACGCCACCAGTTGTTACGTGGTCTTCCGCCTCGACTACTCCCTCTCCGGCAGCACCTCCATCCAGACCTTCTGGGCATTCGTGGAACGCTACGAAGGGCAGGTCTACAATGTGGATATTGACCTCTCCTCTCTGGCTGGTCAAAATGTGAAATTTGCCCTGACCGTTCTTGCAACCGGTTCTCCGTCCGGCGATCGCGCGCTCTGGACTGCGCCGATGATCTACAATGCATCCTCCTCCGCGCCGACCTCAACAGT
>CAYPHR010000127.1:4914-8332 GCA_964410375.1 uncultured Anaerolinea sp.
TCTGGACTGCGCCGATGATCTACAATGCATCCTCCTCCGCGCCGACCTCAACAGTCGCGCCAAGTGCCACGCCGACGGTGACCATAACCAATACCTCCCCGGCACCCACTGATACGGAAGCGCCAACGTCAACGCCGACTGAAACACCAACACCCTAAGCGGATTTTCGAAAAGTTCCCGTTGTCGAAAGACGGCGGGAACTTTTTCTTTACCCAGTCGTCCTCCCAAGGAGGATTCCCCCATGAAGAGACTATTTATTCTGCTTTTGGTCTTTTTGACCGCCTGTTCGCCCGCTTCGTTCTTTAACCGGACGCCTGCTCCGCTCGACCTTGACATGGAGTCCACGCCGGAACAGATTCAGCGCGCCATGCTCGAAAGCGCCCTTCATTGGACCACCCTGCAAATGAGCGGCACGATCACGTTCACGGCCACCGGACAACCGTCACAGATATTTTCGGAAACTGTCCGGCTTGACCCGCTCAATAACCGCTACTTTGTCGAATTGAGCGATAACGCAACCACGAATTCCCTGAAAATAAGCGACGGGTCTACGATCTACAATATCGATCTCAATTCCAATCGAATGGAGCAGTCGCCGTACCCCGGTTTTGCGCGTGTGGGACAATACGTCCCGCCGGTGCAGGAAGGCGTTGCCTATCCCAACCCGATCTGGGGGCAGATCGGCACACCGCTTTCAGAGATGGCGTTTCCCGCAAATTTTGCTCAAAATGCGGGCATGTTCTTCCCCCTCGGCATGGATGTGGTTACCGGGCGTGAAACCCTGATCGTCGAATGGACCTACAGCGGCAACTCCGCTCCCTCATGGAAGATGTGGCTGGACACACAGACCGCTGTCATATTGAAAATGCAGGAATTCGAAAAAAGCGGCGGCACTGACCTACAAGCCGAGCGGGTCGTCGAAAGCATCACATATGATCAGGCGTTCGATGCCGCTCTCTTTGTCCCGCCATCCGGTTTGGCACAGCCCTCCGATCCAACTCCGGCGGAATCAAACCCCGTCGTGACAGAATCAGTTTCAACGTCCGAAGATGAGGCGGGGGAGATCTATTTCTTCCTACAGCCGCGCGGGCAGGGCGGGTCTATCCAGCTTGCAAAGGTTTCTGGTCTATGCGTTTTTGATTCTGCGAAATGCCCGCCGCTGGAAATCATCCCCGCGCCTTTCCCGTTCAATTTTACGATCAACGCGCTGGCATGGTCGCCTGATGGAAAGTACGCCGCGTTTTCCTACTCGGACGATCCGGCTGGCACGCCGACCAAATTATGGCTCTTCGATGCGGAAGCGAAAACATGGACTTCGCTTGCGCAGGCTCCGTTCATCGATCCGCCGTTCTGGTCGCCGGGCGGCGAATGGATTGCTTTCCGCACACAGGACGGGCTTGGCGGCGAAGATGTGTTTGTGATCCGTCCCGATGGTTCGGGCTTGAAAAGCATTTCCGCCGAACTGCCTGCCGAAGGACGCCCCTACGTGATGGACGGTTGGTACAGGGAAAATATCATGATGCGTCCAGCGTTGCTTGGCAGCAGTGGCACGATGTATCTTGTCCGCGCGACGACCGGACAGGCACGCCCGATGTTCGAGTCTCAGTTCACCAAGGCACAGTTCATGGCGTCGCCTGATGCGGAGTTTTTGGCTTATGATGATTATGACGGCGGTTCGCAAACCCATCTTTTGAAAGTGATGAAACCGGACGGCTCGAACGCGCTGACAGTTGCCCAGTTTTCTGGAGGTTCGATCTACCCGATCGTCTGGTCGCCGGACAGCAATTTGATCGCGTTCAATTATTACAATCTCAATGGCACAGAGCCGATCGCTGAAGTGTATGTGGTCACACGTGCCGGGGAGAATCTGTCGCTGGTGTACAAAGGTGTGACGGTGGGACGCCTGCTCTTTTCACCGAATGGAAAGTATCTGCTGGTGGAGGAAACGACCTCCATTTCGGGCGGGCATCTTTTCCTGATCGATCTCGCGACATTGGAGCAAAAGATATTGCAAGCTCCGGGCTTATCCACGGACTATGATTGGTACGCCCCTTCGTGGAGACCGTAATATTGAGCAGGTCACGGAGACGTGACCTGCTTTTTTCTTTTTACATCTAGAATGGCGATCTTGGTGGAGTGATTGAACGGACCCGGATCGGTGATCGGTTTGTCGAGATCCCCCAATCCGATGAACGCCTGCGGAACCGGAATCAACTCGCGGATGCTCAAGTAGCCGTCTTTGCAAAGTTCTTCGAGCGTTTGCATGTATTCGTTTCCGCTTAGGAAGATGGCGTTGTTGATGGCAATCAATATGCCGCCGTCATTGATCAGCGGGCGGACTTTGTTGATGAGCCGCCTGCTTTCGTTGATCAGGTCCACTTTGCCTTTGGATGTGGTCGAAAAGAAGGGCGGATCAAGGATGACGCAGTCGAAGAATTGTTTCGCGCTTTTGAAACGGGCGATCACGGGGAAGAAATCCTGCGCGATGAAATCCTGTTTATGAATGGGGAAGCCGTTGAGCGAATATGAGTCCTTTGCCAGAGTGAGGAATTGGCGGTTGTGATCGGTTTGTACTACACGGGTCGCACCGCCCGCCAGCGCCGCCACTCCCAGACTGCCCGTGTAGGCAAAGGTGTTCAACACCGTTTTACCGCTCATATTATCCATGAGCCATTTTCGCAGATTCGGTGTATCAAGGTAAAAACTTGCATCGCGGTTTAGGGTCAAGTCAACGGCATACCAAATGCCGTGTTCCTTGATCTTGCGATCTGGAGCATCGCCGAAGGTCAGGATGCCGCGCTTCTCATCTTGTGTTTGACCGTTCCGCGTTTTTACAATAACTGCGCGTAGCCAATTTAGAGAAATTTGAATATGTTTTGTGATTTCCCCGATCAATGTGGTATCAGGCTGTTCAGTGTAATCGTGAACGACCAATGTGTGTCCATACACGTCCAACACGAGGTCGGGACAGCCTTCGTAGAATCCGTTGAAGAGGCGAAACGCCTCCTCATGGCGGGGATCCATCAGCGTCAGGCGGGAGGCGATGGCTTGGTCAAGCAGGGGCTTGAGGGTTGTGAAATCCATAGGTTGATTGTACTTGATGAAAAATCCCCGTGTTACGGGGATTCGATTTTGCGGATATTTTTCGGATTAAAAACAGAAATTTGGATGGTTCGCAAACTGGCTTGCGCTTCGGCGCTCAACTCCACCCAGTAGAAACTGCGGTGTTCGGAGTACGGGTCAATTCGGATGACTGTGCCTTTATACCAACCTGCGCGTTCTCCAAATTTGGCGTCCAGATGGATTTCGACATGGTCGCCGACTTGAAAGACTTGGCTCATTTTTTGCGGCTGGAAAACCAGAATAAAGCGATGCCTATCACAGCAGTGACTGCGCCATTGATCACCCATTGCGGGTC
>CAYPHR010000128.1:0-5826 GCA_964410375.1 uncultured Anaerolinea sp.
GAAATGGGAAGTAAAGTCCGATCTGCCTCCCGTTGCATTGACCGCCCACGTGGACACACTCGGCGCAGTGGTCAAGGAGATCAAAAGCAACGGGCGACTGCATCTCAGCCGCATTGGCGGGATTCAGTGGGCGACCGTCGAAACCGAAGGCGTGTGGGTGTTCACCGACAAGGGCGAAAAGATACGCGGCTCGGTGTTGATCGAGGAGGCGTCCGGTCATATCCACAGCGGAGCAGACCTGCCGCGCGACGATAAACATCTCGAAGTGCGGCTCGATGCGCGCACCACATCCGAAGCGGAAACACGCGCGCTGGGCATCAATATCGGCGATTGCGTGGCGTTCGACACGCGCACCGAATTGACGAACGGTTTCATCCGCTCGCGCTTTCTGGACGACAAGGCGTGCGTGGCAAATCTCGTCGCGGCGATCAAGTCGATGGTGGAATCAGGTCAAAGTCCGGTACGAAGCGTGTATTTCCTCATCAGCAATTATGAGGAGGTCGGTCACGGCGCGGCGGCGGGCATCCCGGACGAAGTCGCGGAATTGGTCACGGTGGATATGGCGGTCGTCGGTCCCGGTCAGGAGTCCGATGAATTCCACGCCACGCTGTGCATCAAGGACAGCGGTGGTCCGTATCACGAAGGCTTGAACAAAAAACTGCGCGGCATCGCCGAGAAACACGGCATCCCGTACAAGACCGATGTATACCCGTTCTACGGCTCGGATGGCGAAGCCTTCTGGCGCGCGGGCGGTGATGTGGCGATGTCGCTGATCGGTCCCGGCATCGACGCGTCGCACAACTACGAACGCGCCCACATGGACGGCTTGAACGCGACGACGAATTGGATCATGGCGTACCTACTGGCGGAATAAAAGGAAACTATGAAACTCGATGCCGCCCTTCCCCCTGTTCAATTAAAGGATGTCCCTGCCGTTGCAAAAGCCGCCGAAGGGATCGGCTTCGCCGCGCTGTGGACTCAGGAAACCCAGCACGATCCTTTTTTACCCTGCACACTGATCGCAGAGCACACATCCAAGGTGGAGATGGGGACTGCGATTGCCGTGTCGTTTGCACGTTCGCCCGCCAACCTTGCCTACACCGCATGGGATTTGGCGGCGCAGTCTGGGGGGCGATTCATTCTGGGACTTGGCACGCAGGTCAAGGCGCATATCGAGAGGCGCTTTGGGATGCCGTGGCCCCAATCTGTGACAGGGAAACTGCGCGAGCAGATTCAAGTCATCCGCGCGTTTTGGGATTCATGGCAGAACGGTTCGAAGTTGAACTTCCGCGGAGAATATTACAAAATTACGTTGATGTCGCCCTTTTTTAATCCGGGCACAATTCCAAATCCACAAATTCCAATTTACATTGCAGGTGTGAACACAGGACTCGCCAAACTCGCGGGCGAACTGTGCGATGGATTCCATGCGCACCCGTTCAACAGTCCGAGATATATGAATGAGGTCATCCTGCCTGCCATCGAGGATGGCTTGAAAAAGGGCGGACGCAAACGCGTTGACATTGCCGTTTCGGTGACTCCCTTTGTGGCGACCACCCCCGAAGAAGTCGGCTTTGCGCGGATGCAGGTAGCATTCTACGCATCCACGCCATCGTACAAACCCGTCATGGATTTGCACGGCTGGGGCGAAACTGCCGAGAAACTTTCGGGCTTCGCATCCAAAGGCGAGTGGCACGAAATGCCCATGCTTATCACGGACGAGATGCTGGCGGAATTTTGTTTGATGACCACGCAGGAAGGTCTTGCATCTGATCTGAAGAAACGCTACGACGGCATCGCAGACCGCATCACGCTCTACACACCCTTCGTCCCCGGCGAAAAGGATGCGTGGTGGCGTGAAATGGCAAAGGCGTTTAATTAGTTTGCAGGTCCGGCTTCTAGCCGGACATTTTTTGCACTCAATATTCAGCGGGTTGAAAACCCGCCCTACCGAAAAGAGACTCATTCATGAACTTCACCGACTATCAAACCAAATCCCGCGTCACCGCAAAATATCCCGCCATTGGACATGGGGTCATCTACCCGACTCTCGGTCTGGTCAACGAGGCGGGAGAGGTGGCGGGGAAGATCAAGAAGATTTTCAGAGACAAGGGCGGGGTCGTCGGCGAAGCGGAACGGGAGGCGCTCAAAGCCGAACTCGGCGACGTCCTGTGGTACATTGCCCAAGTCTGCACCGAACTGGATCTTTCCCTCGACGAAGTTGCCGAATCCAATTTAACTAAACTTTTGGACAGGCAGGCGCGCGGTAAGATTCAGGGCGATGGGGACAACCGATAATACAGGAACCCCGTCTGATTTCACGCTTTTCGGGGGAAAATGAACGGAAACATACGCTTATCGTAAGGAAACTCTAACCTTTTTCCTACACGCGCCTCCCCGCTTTTTGGTAGAATCCTTTATAAGGAATTTTAGGAGAATTATTATGGCTGGCATGGAAAGATTTACACAGCGAGCACGGCGTGTTCTCAGCCTCGCACATCAGGAAGCTGAACGCGCCCGCCAGAACAGCATTGGAACCGAGCACCTTCTGCTCGGATTAATGGACGAAGAAGGAGGCGTCGCAGGACGCGTCCTTCGCGAACTCGGCATGACCCCGGACCGCGTCCGCGAAGTGGTCGCGCGCGTTTCAGCGCCGCCCGTCACTTTTGATCCCAACCGCATCGAGCTTGCCCCCGAAACCCAGCAAGTGCTCGAATTTGCCGTGGACGAGGCGCGCCGCCTCGGGCATCACTACATCGGCACCGAACACATCCTGCTCGGGCTGGTTCGCATTGAATCCGTCGCGATGGAAGTGCTCCGCAGACTCGGCGTGACCCCGGACCAGATCCGCCGCCAGACCCGCCGCGTGCTGAACGAATCCGCTTCCTCCTCACCGACACCTGCCGCCCCCACCCAGGGCGGACGCGGCGCCTCAGCCGCCAATCCCAAAACCCCGCTTGTAGACCAACTCGCCTCGGATCTGACCTCCAAAGCCGAGGAGAAAAAACTCGACCCCGTCATCGGGCGGCAGATGGAGATCGAGCGCGTCATCCAGATTCTGGCGCGCCGCACCAAGAACAATCCCGCGCTCATCGGCGAACCCGGCGTCGGCAAGACCGCCATCGTCGAAGGGCTTGCCCAACGAATCGTCGAAGGCGATGTTCCCGCGCCGCTCATGAACAAGCGCGTCCTGCAATTGGATGTCGGCTCGCTCGTGGCTGGCACGATGTACCGCGGTCAGTTCGAGGAAAGGCTCAAGCGCATCATCGATGAGTTGAAACAATCGGGCGCGATCCTGTTCATAGACGAGGTTCACATGCTCGTCGGGGCGGGAGCCGCAGGGTCATCTGTGGATGCGGCAAACATCCTCAAGCCAGCCCTATCCCGCGGCGAGTTGCAGGTCATCGGCGCGACCACGCTCGATGAATACCGCAAGCACATCGAATCGGATGCGGCACTCGAACGCCGCTTCCAGCCCATCCAGGTGGACGAACCCTCCGAGGAGGAAACCATCGCCATCCTCAAGGGCATCCGCGGCGCATATGAAGAACATCATCACCTCGTCATCTCCGACGAGGCGCTCGAAGCCGCCGCGCACTTGTCCTCGCGCTACGTCACCGAACGCTTTTTACCCGACAAAGCCATCGACCTGATCGATGAATCATCCTCGCGCGTGCGCATGTACAAAAGCCCCGCCGCGAAACACGCCAAGGATCTGTTCAGTCAGTTGCGTCAGGCGCGCCAGAACCGCACCCTCGCACAGGAGGAAGGCAACAGCGAAGACCTCAAGGAATGGGAAGAACGCGAATTCGACCTCGGTCAGCAGATCGAACGTCTGCGTACCGGTTGGGACCGCGCCACCAGCCCGGTTGTCTCGGCGGAGGATATCGCCGAAGTCGTCTCCATGTGGACGGGCGTGCCGCTCATGCAGTTGGCAGAGGAAGAATCCCATCGCCTGCTCAAAATGGAAGATGAACTCCGCAAAGCCATCATCGGGCAGGAAGATGCGATCATCGCCATCTCCCGCGCTGTACGCCGCGCACGCGCCGGGTTGAAAGACCCCAAACGCCCCATCGGTTCCTTCATGTTCCTCGGACCGACCGGCGTTGGCAAGACCGAACTCACCAAGGCGCTCGCCAAGTTCATGTTCGGCAGTGAAGACGCCGCCATTCAACTCGACATGTCCGAGTTCATGGAACGGCACACCGCCTCCCGGCTCGTCGGCGCGCCTCCCGGCTACGTTGGCTACGAGGACGCGGGTCAACTGACCGAAGCGCTGCGCCGCCGTCCGTATTCCATTGTCGTCTTCGACGAGATCGAAAAGGCGCACCCCGAAGTCCATAACATGCTGTTGCAGATCATGGAAGAAGGTCACCTCAGCGATGCGAAGGGACGCAAGGTGGATTTCCGCAACGCCATCATCGTCATGACCTCCAACATCGGCGCGGATGTCATCAAACGGCAATCCTCCCTCGGCTTCGCCATGAAGCGCGATGAGGCTGTCGAAGAAAAACTTTCCTACGAAGAAATGCGCAAGAAGTTGAGCGAATCGCTCAAACGCGCCTTCCGCCCCGAATTCATCAACCGCATGGATTCTGTCGTCATCTTCCGCTCGCTTAACAAGGAAGACATTCAGAAGATCGTCTCCCTCGAACTGGAGAAGGTTGCCCAGCGCCTCAAAGACCATGACCTGGTGCTGACCGCCACACCCGAGGCTTTGTCCTTGCTGGCAGAGCAGGGCTTCGATGCCGAGTTTGGCGCCCGCCCGCTGCGCCGCGTCATCCAACAGAAGGTGGAAGATCCTCTGTCCGACAAATTGCTCGGCGGCGAATTCATGACCGGCGACTCTGTTGAAGTGAACATCAACGACGACGGCGAGATTATGCTCGAAAAAACGCAGGAAAAACTCGCCGAGCCGAGTTTATAAAGAACTGTAGGGGCGCGGTTACCGCGCCCCTACGATTGATATGACAAAACAAGAACTTTTCAAGCAAGCAGATTACACCTTCCAGCGCGGAAACCGCGGACTGGCAAAAAAGTATTTGACCGAATACCTCTCTGCCCACCCGGACGATGAAGCCGCGTGGATGCTCATGGCGCGCATCATAGAAGATAAACAGGGCAGGATTAAATGCTACGAACGCACGCTCAAGATCAATCCGGGCAATAACGAAGCCAGGATCGGGATTTCCCGCGTACAATCCACCAACCCCACCCTGCCGAGATCCGGCAACGGCAATTCCAACACCGACCTTTGGCAGCCAAAGCCAAAACCTTACAAAAAAGCACTGCGTGCAGCGCTGTCGGTCCTGGTTGTGGCAATTCTTTTCGGCACAACCACGCTCGTTGTTGCGCGGAACAATCCCGAATCGAAGATGGCACAGATACTGGCAATTTCCACGCCCGATTTGTACAGCGATTCGGTATTTGCAGGCGATGTCGCGCCGCAGACCCGCGCCCAAGTGGGCATGAATTATCCCCAGTATGCCCCCCTCGTGGATGCGTTGATCGGTTTTGCAGTGGAGAATTCAAAGAACGGCATGGAGGGCGCGCCGGAGCGTCCGGGCGCCGAGATCATGGTCTCTGAAAAGGCTGGCTTGGAGGCAAAATCCCTGTTGGAAAACGCCCTGCCGCAATCCGGATCGTTGTCATCCATCACCATCACGGAACAGCAGGTCACCTCCTGGCTGGCAATGGGAATGCAAAACAATCCCGACCTGCCGTTAAGTGACATGCAAGTTTATCTGCGGAACGGGAAAATACAGGTCTGGGGCGTTGTGACGGGGAATGATACATCGACCTCCGCTCTTATCATCGGTACTGTTA
>CAYPHR010000128.1:5836-8315 GCA_964410375.1 uncultured Anaerolinea sp.
GTACTGTTAGTATTGACGGGAACAAACATCCCCGCTTCAAGATCGAATCCATCCAGATCGGTCAACAGACCATCCCCAGCCTGTTGACAGCGCAGGTCGAATCCTGGCTGAACCAATCTCTGACAGACAAGATCAACGGGCACTTGCCGGGGTTGGAACTGATGAACGTCAATGTCACGAACGGGTTGATCACCATCTCAGGAATGAGATGACAACCCGAAGATCGCCGCGAGGCGGTCTTTTTGGTTAAACTATCACCACTCATTAAGGATATATTTCCATCACGCCGCGTCTTTCTTTTAGAAAAGGAGAATTTATCATGAGCACAAATTATGAGACCATCACGCTGGCTGGAGGCTGTTTCTGGTGTCTTGAAGCCGTGTACGATGAAGTGAAGGGCGTCCTTTCTGTGGATTCAGGCTATGCCAATGGGCATGCCCCCAACCCGACCTATCGCGCCGTCTGCAACGGCGACACGGGACATGCCGAGGTGGTTCAGATCAAATTCGACCCGTCGGTCATCACCCTCCGCGATCTGCTCAACATCTTCTTTACCATCCATGACCCGACTACGCTCAACCGTCAGGGCGCGGACGTGGGCACGCAATACCGTTCGGGAATTTACTATCACAGCGAGGATCAGAAACGGGAGGCGGAGCAGGCTATTCGCGAGTTGGAGGCGCAAAAGGTCTGGGACCAAGCCATCGTCACCGAGGTCGAACCGCTCAAGGATTTCTACATCGCCGAGGATTATCATCAGGAATATTTCGCGAAGAACCCTTACCAGCCGTATTGCATGGCGGTCGTCGCGCCGAAGGTTGGCAAGTTCCGCAAGCATTTTTTGGAGTTGTGGAAGAAACAGTCGGCGTAAATAAAACAACAGACCCTCAAGGTCTTGAAGACCTTGAGGGTCTTATTTTTTTGTTATACTTTTCATCATGAACGATAGCAGGACACCTTATTTCTTTATCCGCGACATCCCCATCCACGGCGATACCATCCTCGCGCCGATGGACGGGTATTCCGATTGGCCCTTCCGCTCGATCTGCCGCGAACTCGGCTCGGCAATGAGTTACACCGAATTCGTCAAAGTGGAGAAGATCCTCAGCCGTTCGAAGGAACCCGCCAAACGCCTGTTTTTCAAGGAAGCCGAACGCCCCATCACATTCCAAATATACGGCGAGGACCCGGATCTCATCCTGCAAGCCGCGCTGAAAATCCAGGAACTCAATCCCGACATCATCGACCTGAACATGGGCTGTCCTGCCAAAACCATCGCGGACCGCGGCGCGGGCGTCGGCATGATGCCCTCTCCGCTTCGCATCGCGCGCACGTTCCGCAAACTGGTCAAACATCTGCGCGTGCCGGTGACGGGAAAGATCCGCCTCGGCTGGGATAAAAATAAAAATTACAAGCTCATCGCCCGCGTCGTCGAAGAGGAAGGCGGCTCGCTGGTCGCTGTGCATGGGCGAACAAAGGAACAACGCTACGCAGGCAGCGCCGATTGGGATGCGATTGCTGAAGTGAAATCGCTGGTCAAGATTCCCGTCATCGGCAGCGGCGATGTAAAAACCGTCGCGGATATCGACCGCATGAAAAATCACACAGGTGTGGATGCCGTCATGATCGGGCGCGGCGCGATCCCCAACCCGTGGATATTTTCACGCCTCGACCGCGATCAGGTCCCGCCAGATGCGCTGAAGCAGACCATCCGCAAACACCTCGAGCGCTGCGTTGAATTCTATGGGGAAGAGGACGGTCAACGTTTGTTCCGCAAGAACGCCGTCCAATACGTGATGATGCAGCACCTCACCCGTGACGAGCGCAAGGAGATTCTCAAATCGCGCCCCTCAGCCGAGTTCCTGGAACTGCTCGAAAAAATCTACGACTCGCCCATCATGCAAGCCTAACGTATAATCACCCCATGCTCAACTTTCCCCTCATTCTCGAAACGCGGCGCAATCACGCGCTTGAACATGCCACCATTCACCTGCTCGCGCGCAGGCATCCCGGCAAACGCATGGCGGGACATTCCAATCCCACCGGCTTCTTCCTGCTCGGCGACCTGACCACCCAACAGGTTTGGGAATCAGCGACGGAAGCGCACACGCGACTCAATTCCGGTGAAAGCGAACTTGCCATCCATCCCGGCTGCGGGACCAACCTCGCGACCACCGCGCTTCTTTCCGCGACCTTTGCCTGGGCGCCGCTTCGAGCGACTCGATCCACCCTCTGGCGATTCCTGCTCATCCCCTTCGCATTGACCTTCGCCCTCGTCGGATTCAGCCTGAGCAAACCGCTTGGACCGTGGCTCCAGAAACACGTCACCACCGAAGCGGATCTTGGCAACCTGCAAATCGTAGATATTGTGCCCGTTCGCAAAGGCGTTCATCGGGTGATTACCAAGTAAGGGCACGATATATCGTGCCCCAACACCATGCCCACCATCTTCTTCCTCTACGGCAACGATGAATTCGCC
>CAYPHR010000129.1:0-8195 GCA_964410375.1 uncultured Anaerolinea sp.
ATGAACGGGTACTATACGCCTTACTTCGATACGGTCGAGTTCAATGAGAACAATGAGGTCATTCTGACTCTGACCGAAGCCATCCCCAACATCGAAAGTCAGCTGGTCTTCCTGTATGTGCTGCCGAAGCATGTTTGGGAGAACGAGAACAAGATCGAATATGAAAACTTCGAGATGATCGGTTCGGGTCCGTTCAAGATGGCGGAATACGTGCAGAACGAGTTCGTGCGCCTTGAAGCGAACAAGGAACATTTCTCCACGCCGCCCAAGGTGGACGGCGTCGTCTTCCAGACCTTTGCCAATCAGGACGCGTTGGTACAGGCGATCCGGACCGGGCAGGTGGATATGATCACCGAGATGCCCAACACGGCGGCTGCGGCGCTGGATGAAGACCCGAACATCGAATTGGTGGTGGGCGCTCCGCTCGCGCCGGGCGTGACGGATATCATCTTCAACCAGATCGATCCCGAAAACTGCCCGGTGGATGAAGGCGGTCTTTGCACGGGGCATCCCGCCCTGCGCGACCGCGATGTGCGCCTTGCCATGTCTCACGCCACGGACAAACAGCAGTTGATCGATGTGGTGCTGCTCGGGCTCGGCGAGCCGGGGCTGACCTTGATCCCGGACGGGCTTGGCGTTTGGTATAACGACTCGCTCGTGGATTATGAGTTCGATGTTGCCAAGGCGAACCAGATCCTTGACGATGCCGGATATGTCGATACGAACGGCGACGGCATCCGTGAAATGCCGGACGGTTCGCAGTCCCTGACCTTCCGCCTGAACTGGCCCAGCGACAGCATCAACGCGCCGCGCATGGCGGAATTGCTCGGTCAGATGTGGGGGCAGATCGGCGTCGCGCTGGAACCGCAGGCGGCGGACCCCGATGCGTTGACCGCCCAATGCTGTCCGACCTTCGATTTCGACATCATCATCTGGGGCTGGGCGTCCGATCCCGATCCGAGCGCGCTGTTGTACGTTTACACCACCGATTCCATTCCGTACGGCTCGAGCGAAACGGGCTATTCCAACCCGGTCTACGACGAACTTTACAACCAACAGCAGGTGGAACTCGATTTCGAAACCCGCAGGGACATGGTCTGGGAGATGCAGCGGATCGTGTTCGAGGATGTCGTGTACATCATCCCGTTCTATGACGCCAACGTGCAGGCATTCCGTACCGACCGCTTCACAGGCTGGATCACCGACGAGGCAAAGGTGGAGCTTTCCGACATTACATCGCTGGTATTGCTTGAACCGGTCGAATAACAATCGCAGTTGAAACCATCCCGCAGGCTTGATTAATCCTTGCAAGCCTGCGGGATGATCACAGAATCCGAATGAGAGCGTGAAGATTGGACAGAACCCGCGCATTACTTCGCAAATTAGCCTGGTCTCTTTTTACGATCCTGTTTGTCATTATCCTGAACTTCTTTTTATTCCGTGTCCTGCCCGGTGATCCTGCGCGGGCTGGCATTCGCGACCCGCGTTTGAAGCAGGATGCGATCGAGGTCCTGCGTGTCCGCTTCGGGCTGGACAAGCCGGTGATCAATTGCTTCGAATCATTGAACCCGGTCAAATTTGGCGACTGTAACGTCAACCCGCTGGATACGCAATTCTTCATTTATGTCCGCAACCTGCTTCAGGGTGAACTGGGGATCAGCTACCATTCCAATCGTCCCGTTGCGGAGCTGCTCACCGAACGGTTGTGGAACACGGTATTGTTGATCGGCGCGGGACAGATCCTTGCGATCATCTTTGGCGTGACGTTCGGAGTCTTTGCAGCATGGCGGGCACGGACAGCGCTGGATTACGGTGCCGTCATGGCGAGCCTGGTGGCATGGAGTCTGCCGACCTTCTGGCTGGGCATCATCCTACTCTTCTGGGGCAGCGGGCAAGGCTTCCCGGTTGCCGGCAAAGCGACGCCCGGTGCGAGCACCCTGCCGCTGCTGCAACAATGGGGCGACATCGCCCGTCATATGTTCCTGCCGACACTGACCTATACGATCGTGTACATGGGTGAATATACGCTCATCATGCGCTCAAGCCTGGTGGATGTGCTTTCGGAGGATTACATCCTGACCGCAAAGGCAAAGGGATTAAGCACGCTCCAGATACTTAAAGATCATGCCTTAAAGAATGCAATGCTGCCGCTGGTGACAGTGATCGCGATCAATTTGGGCTTTACGGTGGCAGGCGCGATCCAGATCGAGGCGGTCTTCTCGTGGCCCGGACTGGGAAGCGCCATCGTGGATGCGGTCAATCGCAGGGACTTCCCGGTCCTGCAGGGCGCATTCCTGTTGATCGCGGTGGCGGTCATTATCGCCAACCTGCTGGCTGACCTGACGTATACCCTGCTCGATCCGCGCGTGACAGTGGAGTAAGCAATGCAGACATCATTACAACTCTCCGAAACCTCCGCCCAAACCGAATCCCGCCTGCTCCGTTTTTGGCGAGTCTTTAAAAAGAACCGCATTGGTGTCATCGGGTTGTTCATGTTGATAACCGCCGTCCTGGTGGCTGTTTTTGCGCCCGCCATCGCGCCATACGAACGCTCCACATCCGTAATTGTTTCGGATATTTACAGACCTCCCAGCGCACAACATTGGTTCGGGACGGATGATGCCGGTCAGGACGTATTCTCAAATTTTGTGTTCGGCGCGCGCGTCTCGCTGACGGTCGGTTTCTTCGCCGCCTTTATCTCCATCCTCATCGGCGGGACGTTCGGTCTTGTGGCGGGCTTCTTTGGCGGACGCTGGGAGAACTTCCTGATGCGCTTCACCGACATCATGCTCGTCATCCCGGACCTGCCGCTGATGGTCGTGATTGTGGCGCTGACGAAGCCATCGCTGCTCAATATCATCTTTGTCATCGGTCTGCTTGGCTGGACAACGACCGCGCGCGTGGTCCGTTCACAGACGCTGGCGGTGAAATCGCGCAAGTTCGTATTGCGGGCGCGCGCCATCGGCGCCGGGAAACGGCACATTGTCATGCGGCACATCCTGCCGCTGGTGATGCCAATCCTTGTTGTGCAGGCGGTGTTGGTCATTTCACTGGCAATTCTGAACGAAAGCGCGCTGGCATTCATCGGTTTGGGCGACCCGACAACCCTCTCGTGGGGGCAGATGCTCAACTACGCCTTCGGGCGCGGCGCGATGTCTGCGGGAGCATGGTGGGCGCTGGTGGTTCCGGGGCTGGGAATCGTCTGGGTGGTGCTGGGGTTGACCCTGCTCGGGCAGGGATTGGAACAAGTCCTAAACCCGAGGCTGGATACACATCATTTAATGCCGAGCAAGCCGGTTCTACGGTCGGAGGCGGGACCTGTATCCGCGCCGAAGGCATTGCTGGAGGTCCGGAATCTATCCATCAATTACGTCAACGAAGGACAGCCGCCTGCGCGCGCTGTGGAGAATATCAGCTTTACTTTAAAGGAAGGGGAACTGCTGGGGCTGGTGGGCGAAAGCGGATGCGGCAAGACCACGCTCATGCTGGCGCTGTTGCGGCTGCTGCCCCCGGCGGGACAGATCGTGAACGGCAATGTGTTCTTCAGCGGGAAGGACCTGACGACATTCAGCGAAGATGAGATCAACGACGTGCGGTGGCGCGGTATTTCCATCGTCTTTCAAGGCGCGATGAACGCGCTCAACCCCGTGCAGACGGTGGGCGACCAGATCGCGGAAGCCATCATCACGCATCTGCCCGACTTCCCGCGCGAGAAAGTGCCTGCCCGGGTGGAGGAACTGCTTGACCTGGTGGGAATCGCCGCCGACCACATGGAGCATTTCCCGCATCAATATTCAGGCGGGATGCGCCAGCGCGCCATGATCGCGATGGCGCTGGCATGCAATCCGCAGGTCATCATTGCGGACGAGCCGACCACCGCGCTGGATGTGATGATTCAGGCGCAAATTTTGGAACTGCTCGACGCGCTTCGCAAACGACTTGGATTGGCGGTCATTTTTGTAACACATGACCTCGGTGTCGTGGCGGAAATATGCGACAGGGTGCTGGTGATGTACGGCGGTGTGACGGCTGAATACGCCAATGTGGATGTCATCTACAACAATGCACAGCATCCCTATACCCAGGAATTGCTGAAAGCCTTTCCCGATTTGACCAAACCAAAAAAGAAACTATCCTCCATCCCCGGATATCCGCCGCGGCTGGACATGCTGCCTGCGGGATGCCGCTTCGCGCCGCGCTGCCCCGCTGCGTTCGACCGCTGTCATACGGAACAGCCTGCGCTCCACATCATTGGAACGGACGACCACCTCGCCAGCTGCCATCTCATCGAGGCTTCAAAATGAGCAAAGAATTTCTGGAAGTTCAAGGATTGAAAAAATACTTCGAAGCGGGCAGACCGGGGTTGTTCTCGAAGAGCACGCGCAAAGTACATGCCGTGGACGGAGTGGACCTTACCCTGCGCCGCAGCGAGGTCATTGCGCTGGTCGGCGAGAGCGGATGCGGGAAATCCACCCTCGCGCTCCTGCTGATGGGCTTGGAAGACCCGACATCCGGCACGATCAAATTCGACGGCGCGGATATCACGCACTTGAACGATCACCAGCGCAAACAAAAGGACCTGCGCCGCAAGATCCAGATGGTCTTTCAAGACCCATATGAGTCGCTCAACCCGACCCAGACCATCGAAGAGATCGTCACCGAGCCGCTGCTCGTGCACGGCATGGAAAACGCGCCCGACCGTGACGAACGTGTCCGAAAGGCGCTGGAGGATGCCGGGCTGAAACCCGCCAACGTGTACCTCAACCGCTACCCTCACGAACTTTCCGGCGGACAGCGCCAGCGCGTGGTGATCGCCGCCGCGCTCGTACTCGAGCCGGAACTCATCCTTGCCGATGAACCGGTCTCGATGCTGGATGTCTCCATCCGCGCCGAGGTCATCAACCTGCTGGCGGAACTGCGCATCACGCGCCAGATCGCGGTCATTTTCATCACACACGACCTCGGCTCGGTCGGTTTCTTCGCCGACCGCGTGGCGGTCATGTATCTGGGGCGCATCGTGGAGATTGGCACCATGCTCGAAGTGCTTGAAAATCCCCAGCACCCGTACACCAAGGCGCTCATCTCCGTCATCCCCGTCCCCAACCCGCGCCTGCGGCACGAGCGCATCATCCTGCAGGGCGAAACGCCCAACCCCATCAACATCCCCTCAGGCTGCCGCTTCCATCCGCGCTGTCCGGTCGCCATTGAAACCTGCAAAGCCAGCGACCCGCCCATGGTCATCATCAATAAACTTCACCAGGCCGCCTGCCTGCTGCTGGTGAAGTAGAACGACCCTTAAGCGCCGCGCATGGCGACATAGGTTGAACCATGGACATTACCAGCACCCAAAATCCGCGCGTCAAACACATTGTCAAACTGCGCGAAGATAAGCGCCAGCGCCAGCGTGATGGGCTGATGCTCGTGGAAGGCTTCGACGAACTGACCCTCGCCCTGCGCTGTGGTCTAATTCCGCAAACGCTTCTGACCGCGCCCGAACTTGCCAGCCGGGCATTGACCTTTTCCCACCCCGAAACGCTGACCGTCAGCCGCGCGGTCTTCGAGAAGATCTCGCACCGCGAAAATCCCGATGGCTGGCTGGGCATCTTCCCAACCCCGAAGACTTCACTCGGCGGATTGACATTATCCGAAACTCCGCTGGTGATCGTGGCGGAGTCCATCGAAAAGCCGGGCAACCTCGGCGCGATCCTGCGTACTGCCGATGCCGCCGGTGTGGATGCGGTGCTCGTCTGCGACCCGCGCGTGGATGTATGGAGTCCCAACGTCATCCGCGCCAGCCGCGGAGCGGTCTTTGCCGTACCCGTCGTCGAGGTGGATTCGGCGTCCGCGCTCGAGTGGCTTAGGTCAGGAAAGATGCGCATCCTCGCCGCCACGCCCTCCGCCGAGATGCTGTACACCGACGTCCACATGGATGAACCGCTTGCCATCGCCGTCGGCACGGAAGATGAAGGCTTGACCGATCTCTGGATGCAGAACGCCGACCTGCGGGTGAGGATCCCGATGGCGGGGCAGGTCAACTCGCTGAACGTATCCATTGCAACGGCACTGATAACCTACGAATTTGTCAGGCAAAGGAACCGCAAGTAATTTTTTGGTCTGCAGGGGTTAGAATTGAATGTGAAAATGAAGGAAAGTACGCGTGTCCCCAAATCTGAACTGGTCTTTGCGCGTCTCGGCAGGGACCTGAGCGCCACAGCCAGCGCTGTGGCGGCTGCTGAGATCATCCTGAACGCTGCCAGCGAATTGATCGGCTGGGATGCGGCGTATCTTGTTCTGTACGACCCGACGCGCGGCGAACGCCCGCGCCCGCTGTTGACCATCGATACGGTGGACGGCGAAAAGGTGGTCGAGCATGATGCCGCGCCCGAACGCCCCAGTGAGAACATGATGCGAGCCATCCGCGAGGATGGATTCATGTCGTTGTATGACGGTCCGTTCGCGATGCCGGAGGGATTGTCCTTCGGAGACCGGACGCACCGCACACTCTCGCAACTGTTCGTTCCCGTCCGCAGCGGCGCGCGGACAATCGGCGTATTGTCCATTCAAAGTTATCAGGTAAATGCCTATACGGCAGAATCGCTTGAGACCCTGAAAACGCTTGCCAATCACTGTGCGGGCGCGCTGGAGCGCATCTGGGCGCAGGAGGCGCTGGCACAAATGGTGGAACGGTTGAAGGTGCTGTATCGGACGGCTCACGCCATCAGCGCCAGCCTCGACATCGAGGAACTGTGCGCCGCCATTTATCGCACGGTCGAGCAGGTGATGCCCTGCGACGATTTCGTCATTGACGGGTACGACCCGCAGACCAACGAGATCGTGCCGATCTATGCCATCGAGTATCCGCGCAAACGGGTGGCGACCGAAGCGTACACCGCCGACCACGGCATGGGCGGACATATCGTGCATACACGGGAATCGGTTCTGCTGAACAGTTTCGAAGAGATGGACAAGAGCGGCATCACATTCGAATTATATGGCAGCGCCGGAAAGGACGCCTCCCAATCCATTGTGGCGGTGCCCATGATCCTGCATGGCAAGGTCGCCGGGATGATCTCGGCGCAATCCTACAAAGCGAACGCCTACACCCGGGACGACCAGTACCTGCTCGAACTGCTCGCATCGCACGCCGCCATCGCCATCGAGAACTCGCGCCTGTTCGCCACCGTGCAGGAACTGGCGGACACCGACCCGCTGACCGGCTGTTTCAACCGCCGGAAGTTCTTCGAACTGGCGGAGCGCGAGTTCAACCGCGCAAAGCGTTACAACCAGCCGCTTTCGGTCATCCTGATGGACATCGACGAATTCAAACGTTTCAACGACAGGTTCGGTCACCGCGTGGGCGACATGGTCTTGAAACTGGTCGCCAGCCAATGCCGGGCTTCCCTGCGGGAAGTGGATATCGTCGGCAGGCTGGGCGGCGAGGAGTTCGTGGTCATCCTGCCGGAGACGGATGACAAGCAGGCGCTGATCGCGGCGAAACGGTTATGCAAGGTGATCGAGTCCGCGAGGCTGGAGGAGCAGGACGGGCTTTTCGAAATGGAGACAGGCAAAAAGTACGACGGCGAGGCGCTCAGCGTGACGATCAGTGTGGGTGTGGCAACCTGCGACGAGTCCTGCACGAGCATCGAAACCCTGATGGACCACGCCGACCGCGCCATGTATTCGGTAAAATATGGCGGACGCAACCGCATCAATTTGTGGAAGGATGGCATGTGAGCATGCAGGCACTCTGGCTGGAGAATAACCGGATCGCGCTTCGCGACGTACCCAAGCCTGAATCCAAGACCGAGGCATTGATCCAGATCCGCATGGCGGGGATTTGCAGTACCGACCTCGAACTGGTGAAGGGATACTATCCTTACACGGGCATCCTCGGGCATGAATTCGTGGGCGAGGTGGTGGATGCGCCTGACAAGGCATGGATCGGCGGGCGCGTGGTCGGCGAGATCAATGCTTCGTGCTGGCAGTGTGATGCCTGCCGTAACGGACGCCCGACGCATTGCGAGAAGCGCACCGTGCTGGGCATTTTGAACCGCGACGGTGTGTTCGCGGAATATACGAGGTTGCCGCTCGAGAACCTGCACCGCGTGCCGGATTCCGTGACAGACGAGATGGCGGTCTTCACCGAGCCGCTCGCCGCCGCGCTGGAGATCCAACAGCAGATCCAGATCCAGCCG
>CAYPHR010000130.1:0-5225 GCA_964410375.1 uncultured Anaerolinea sp.
GGTGCCAAAGTTGATGCGTAGGTGACCTTCCCCTTCTTTTCCAAATATCTTTCCATCGCTCAACGCCACTTTCGCCTTGTCCAAGAAAAACTCAAAGGGCGATTCGATGCCTGCCTGCGTGAAATCCAGCCAGCCGAGGTAGGTCGCGGCGGGAATCGTCGTGCGGACGTTTGGCATGTGTTCCGTCACATAGTCCACGAGAAAATCGCGGTTTGACGTGAGATGGCGGAGCAGGTCCGCGAGCCAGCGGTCACATTTCCCTGAGTACGCCGTGTGCGCGGCGTGGAGTCCCGGACTGGCGACATGCAAACTCAGGTGATGCACCTCTTTTTCGAACCGCTCACGTAATTCCTTGTTCGGGATGACCGCAAATCCGCAAAACAAACCGGGAACGTTGAAGGTCTTGGACGGTGCGACCAACGTGATGACGTGTTTCTCGATCTCGCGCGAGAGTCTCGCCATCGGCGTAAAATTGTTTCCGTCCAGCAACAACTCGGCATGGATTTCATCCGAAACGACCAGCACCTTGTGTTTGATGCAGATCTCCGCCATGCGGGTCAGTTCCTTGCGTGAGAAGATGATCCCCAGCGGGTTGTGCGGATTGCACAGCAGGAACATCCGCGCTTTCTTTACGCGCTTCTCGAACAGGTCCCAGTCAATTTCGTAACGGATGATATTCCCTTTGACACTCTTCACCAGCGGAATATCCACCTGCGGGACGCCGACATTATGCTTCACGTCATGGAATGCGTTATACACCGGCGTCTGGATTGCCACGCCCTTCTTCGGCGAACAGAACGCGCGCGCCGCGACGCTGAATCCAGCCACGATGCCCGGTGTAGCCAACACAGCCTCGGGCTTGACCTTCCAGCCGTATAGATGTTCCATCCGCGCGGCGACGGTCTCCTGCAAAACCGGTCCGGGGATCTCATATCCCAGCACACCATGATCCAGCCGCTTGCGCAGCGCATCTAAAATCGGTTTCGGCGCAGGGAAGTCCATATCCGCGACCCACATCGGCAGGACATCCTTCGGGTATGCCGTCCATTTGGTAAGGTTGATGTTCTTGCGGCGGTCAGGGGTGATGTTGAAGTTTGTCATGGGTTCCTTTTTGCATTGTGGGATATACGATGCCCCTAGGTTTATTTTTTATACGCCACGATCATGCCGTCACGCATTGGCGCAAGGGACACGATCCAATCCTTATCCTGTGTGATCTGCTTCGTAAATTCGTGCACGCCCAACGTCGCAGGCGACAGGTCGGTTTTATCGAAAATGCGTCCGTGCCAGAGCATGTTGTCAATGATCAGTAATCCGCCGCCGCGCAGTTTCTCCTTAATGATCGGCAGTGACGCGGGATACGCTTCTTTGTCAATGTCGTTGAAGATAATGTCGAACATTCCTTCGGTTTGACGGAGCGCCTCCAGCGCCTCCGAAACGTGGAATTTGACAATATCCGCGCCTCCCAACTTGACGAGATGCCTGCGTGCCCTTTCAGACAGCTCCTCGTCCCAGACGGTGTGATGCACCACGCCGCCGCCGTTTTCCTTTATCGCTTTCGCGAACCATGCTGTCGAATATCCATAGCCTGAGCCGAGTTCAAAAATGGACGTCGCCTTTATCATCCGCGCCAGCTGATAGCAGTAATATCCGCAGGCGGGACCGATGATGGGAAAGCCGTGCTCCTCGGCGTATGCCTCCATTTCCATCAACTCCGCTTCCCGCGGCGGGACAAGGGACGTGATGTAATTCTGCGCATTTTCGTAGGTCAATAGGTCGTCCGTCATGACTGCCTCCGTGTTCTAAATTGATGAGCAAATTGTACATCATCATGTCCGGCGAGCGTCACTGCGTCAGAAAACAGGAGCAACCCCCAGGAGGAGACGAAGCGGATTCATCCGAAATCTCACCACAGACGGTTCATCCTAAAATCTTATTTGCTGTTAGAATAGTCTCTTGGGACTCGTTCCCAGTAAAGAATTAAACTTCAAGGATCCCGCCCTGAATGAAATATAATTTCAACTTATTCTGGCGAACGTTCTATCGCTCGTTCTTCGACCACAAAAACACCACCGCCCGCCTCACGAAAAAAAGACTGATCTTTCTCCTGCTTTTCTACACTGTCTGGCCCATCGGCAGTCTCATCCACTGGTTTTGCTTCTGGCTGGACGACATTCTATTCCCCGCCTACAAAAATCACCAAATCGAAAAACCGCTTTTTATACTGGGCAACCTGCGCAGCGGCTCGACCTTTCTGCACCGTTTGCTCTCGCGTGATTCGGAAACCTTCACCAGCCTGACGACATGGGATATTTACCTTACGCCTTCGGTGACGCAGAAGAAGATCACGCAGTTCGTTTCGCGCCTTGATAAAAAATATTTCAACAGCATATTGCACCGCGCGCTGTTCGCATTCGACCGCGCCACGCTCGGCAAGATAAAGATCCACCCGATCTCGTTCTTCCAACCCGAAGAGGATGAGAACATCCACCTGCACATCTGGGATGGCTATTTCGTGACCTTCCTCTTCCCGTTCATGGATGAGATGCCGAATTACCAGCATTTCGATGAGGCGCTTTCGCCCGAACACAAACAGCGCATCATGACGTTCTACAAGTCCATGCTGCAGCGGCACATGTACGCCACGGGTAAGAAATATTTCGTGGCAAAGAATCCCGCCTTCAGCGCCAAGGTCGAAACGCTGGTCGAGTTCTTCCCCGATGCGCGCATCATCTACCTCGCCCGCAACCCGCTCGACATGCTGCCCTCCACCATCTCGTGGATCAACTATGCGCGCCGTCAGTTCACTGAACCCGGGGATGGATATTTCTACATCGAAGAAATCCTCGACATGACCCAGCACTGGTACCGCTATCCGCTTCAATACTTGGATGCGCATCCATCTCCTCGCAACCTGATCGTAAACTATGATGACCTGATCCAACGCCCGGAGGCGGTCATCCGCGGCTTTTATGAGCAGTTCGGCTATCCTGATCAACCCGGTCTGCCCGTCATCATTGACCAGGCTGTCAAGGAAACGCTCACCTTCAAAAGCGACCATTCCTATTCACTGGAGAAAATGGGATTCACCCGCGAACAGATCGTGGAAATTTACAAGGACATCTTCGAACGTTTTGGGTTCGAAACGCGTGACGACGAAGCCCTGCTCCCCGTCAAACGAGTGGAATTGGATAGATAACAAAAAGAGCGTCCAAGTGGACGCTCTTTTCTTTTGATTTGCCTATTTCTCGGTCTTGCGCTTGATCGCCGGTTTCTTCTCTTTCGGCGGCAATTCTGCAGGAGTTTTCTTTGTCCTTGCGGGCGCTTTCACCGGCGGCTTTCTGGTGGAGGGTTTCTCCGCCGCTGTAGACGTTGTGGATTTCTTCCTCAATGTTCCAGATGATGTACCCGCCGCTTTCTTCACGACTGGCTTCTCCGGCTCGGAACTGATCTCATCCTCTTCATCATCCATATCGGAAACATCTTCCACATACTCCCTGCGCGGACGGGGTTTCTTCTCCGCTTTCTTGAGCTGATACTCGTCCGCCCAGCCTTCGGCAAGCGCAAGTTTGATCTTCCCAAGCCGCGCCAAAAGCATCACCAGACCGACAACCGCCATCAAGAAAGAGACCGCCATCGTATAACTGATGAACGTCTCGCCGATGCGCGCCTGATCGGGGCGGAAGAACTCGATGAAGGTGCGGGAAAGTCCCGCCAGCATGAGCCACGCGCTGAAGATCGTGCCGGGTTTCAGTTCATCTTCATAGCGGCGGGAGAGCCACAACAAGAACAGCACGATCAGCACATTCAGGATCATCTCGTAGGCAAACGTCGGGTGGAAACGAGTCGTCTCAACGGGATACAGGCTGGTCGGGAATTGCGGGAGGCGGTGTGCCGCATCGATGGAAATGCCCCACGGAAGCTGGGTCGGCGGTCCGTACAATTCCTGATTGATGAAATTACCCAATCTGCCAAACGCCTGACCAAGAAGCGCGGCGGGGGCGATGGCATCCAAAAACAGCCAGGTATCGTATCCGTTCCGTCTCAGGAAGATCGCCAGCGCAATGCCGCCGAACAGCAGACCGCCAAAGAAATGCAGACCGGCGATCGGCGGGCGGATGATCGCCCACGGGTCCTGAATATAGGTTTGATTGCCGCCCAGCGTGCTGTTGACGACGAACCACAAACGCGCGCCCAAAATACCGACAATGACCGCCCACACCATGGCGTCGATCAGGGTTTCGCTACTCTCGCCTCGCCTGCGGATCTCGCGTTCAGCGATCCATGCACCGATCAGGACGCCGGTCATCACGATCACGCCATACCATGTCAATTCAACGTTGAAGTTGAATAATTTAAAACTGAAAATTACAGGGTCTATCATTGAAATACCTCTGAGTGAATTTCGGTGATTATATCATCCAAACGGTATGCAAATCTTTGGCGCAAAGCGCACACACATTTCAAAAAAGGCGTGGATTTTCAACAAAACAATTCGGGCAAATCATGTAAATAATATCGCACATACTGACAAAGAATAAACGACATGTGTCATTCAAGAATGTGACAAATAACACATGTCAATCCCAAGCGAAATTCTTACAATATCCGTAAATGTTGACTCCTGCGCTCAACATTTACCCGTCATCTAATTGGACAACCCCATGCTTAGAATTAACCGTCAAACCGATTACGCCGTCCGTGTGGTGCTGGCGCTATCCAAAAAGCCAAAAGGCATGCGCCTGCCCACCTCCGAGATCGGGCGCGAAATGCTCATTCCGCCCGCCCTGCTCCAGCGCATCGTCGCGGAACTGGCGGCTGGCGGTTTCATCCAAACCCAGGCGGGGCGCGACGGCGGTATCTCTCTCGCACACGATCCAAGCCAGATCACCTTTTTGCAGGTCGTCGAACAGTTCGAAGGCGAGCTCTATCTCTCCGATTGCGTCATCAAGCCCGACGAGTGCCCGTTCCAGCGCAGATGCCCCGTTCACTGTCAGTGGATCCGGCTGAAGAACATCCTGCGCGACGAAATGTCCCGCATCACCTTTCAACAGCTGGTGGATGAGGGCGAACAACTCGCCTCCCCCGCGCTGACGCTTGATCCCGTTTCAAACAGCATTCCCATCGCTGAAAGCATCCCCGCATAAACCAAGGAGGTTCTCCATCATCGACCGAACACCTTCAACGCTCCCGCTGTCATAATCAATAAACTTTTTTGGAGAATA
>CAYPHR010000130.1:5235-8134 GCA_964410375.1 uncultured Anaerolinea sp.
GTGGCAGTTTGGTCTTACCACCGTCTATCACTTCCTCTTCGTCCCACTCACGCTGGGACTTTCCTGGTTTGTAGCATACTTCCAGACCCGCTTCTATCAAACCAGGGATGAAACGTACCGCAAATCGGCAAAGTTCTGGGGCAAGCTCTTCCTCATCAACTTTGCCATCGGCGTGGTGACCGGCATCGTGCAGGAATTCCAGTTCGGCATGAACTGGTCGGAATATTCGCGCTACGTCGGGGATATCTTCGGCGCGCCGCTGGCAGTGGAGGCGCTCATGGCGTTCTTCCTCGAATCGACCTTCCTCGGCGTATGGATCTTCGGCGAAGGGAAAATCCCCGAGAAGATGCATCTCGCTTCCATTTGGCTGGTCGCCATCGGCTCGAATTTATCCGCGCTGTGGATTTTGCTCGCCAACGGCTGGATGCAGCACCCGGTCGGCTACGTCATCAATGAAATTAACGGGCGCGCCGAACTGGTGGACTTCTTCGCGCTCATCTCCAACCCCAAAGGCTGGCTGTTCTTCTGGCACACCGTCGCGGCGGGACTTGCCACCGCCAGTTTCTTCGTCATTGGCATCAGCGCGTATCACATTGTCCGCAAGCAGAATGTGGAATTGTTCAAGCGCTCCTTCCTGACCGCCACCATCGTCGGCTTGATCGCCAGCACACTGGTCTTCTTCGGCGGTCATACCAACGGACAGTTCATGTTCGAGACCCAGCCGATGAAATTCTCCGCCATCGAAGCGCACTGGGAAACCTCCGCGCCCGCCGATTTCTCCATCCTTACCATCGGCGACCTGAGCGGCAAACGCGAAGTGTGGTCGTTCCGCACGAGTCAGATCGGCATCCCCGGAGTCTTAAGCTTCCTGGCGTGTAACAACTTCGATTGTGAGGTCCGAGGCGTGTACGACATCCAGGCAGAATACGAAGCGTTGTACGGTCCCGGAGATTACATCCCGCTGATGGTCGTCACCTACTGGACCTTCCGCTTCATGATGACCATCGGCTTCGCGATGATGCTGTTTGCCTTCCTGTTCCTGCTTGCCACGCGCGGAAAATATGAAAATGCCAAGTGGATGAAGTGGGTGCCGTGGGTGATCATCCTGCCGTACATCGCCAACGCCAGCGGATGGATCCTGACCGAAATGGGACGCCAGCCGTGGATCGTGCAGGGCTTGCTCAAGGTGGAGGATGCGGTGTCGCCCAACCTCACCACCGTTGACCTGCTGATCTCGCTGATCGGGTATACGGTTGTGTACGGCGCGCTTGCCGGAGCCATGTATTACCTGATGAAAAAATACGCCATCGCCGGACCCGACGCCGCCATGCACGAATCGGTGGACGTTGCCACTGCCGCCGTCGGCGCGGACGACTAGGAGAAACACCATGTCTTACGAATTTCTGCAAACACTCTGGTTCATATTGATCGCTGTGCTGTGGATCGGATTCTTCTTCCTCGAAGGTTTCGATTTCGGTGTCGGCATGCTGCTGCCCTTCCTCGGCAAAAAAGATGAGGAACGCCGCGCCATCATCAACACGATTGGACCGACCTGGGACGGCAACGAAGTCTGGCTGCTCACCGCTGGCGGCGCGACTTTCGCTGCATTCCCCCACTGGTACGCGACCATGTTCAGCGGTTTCTATCTCGCGCTTTTCCTGTTGCTGGTCGGGTTGATCATTCGCGGCATCTCCTTTGAATACCGCTCAAAGGATGCCAACCCGAAATGGCGTCACACCTTCGATTGGATGATCGCGGTCGGCTCGTTCCTCGCAGCGCTTTTGCTCGGAACTGCATTTGCCAATCTTGCGCGCGGTGTGCCGATCGATGCGAACATGATGTACACGGGCAACCTGTTCACCCTGCTCAATCCGTTCGGTCTGCTCGGCGGCTTGACCATGGTCACGGTCTTCCTGCTCTACGGCGCAATCTTCCTTACCCTCAAACTTGAAGGCAACCTGCGCGAGCGTGCCCGCGAACTCTCGAAAAAACTGTACGTTGTCGCGGCGGTTGTGGTCGTCCTGCTGGCGGTCTTCACATACACCGCAACAGATATCACCAGCAAGATCGGTGTCAATCCCGGTTTCGTCCCGCTCGCATCGGTGCTTGCGATCGTGCTGGTGATCTTTTTCATCAACCGCAAGATGGAAGGTTGGGCGTTTGTCATGACTGCGATTCACATCGTCCTGACTCAGGTCGCGTTCTTCACGCTGATGTTCCCGCGTGTGATGATCTCCAGCACCAATCCTGCCTTCTCACTGACCATCTACAACGCCTCATCATCCGAATACACGCTGACGGTCATGTCCATCGTTGCGCTCATCTTCGTCCCGATCGTGCTCGCCTACCAGGGCTGGACGTACTACCAGTTCCGCAAGCGCGTCAGCACGGATAAGAAGAGCCTCGTCTATTAAGATCGCTCACACGTTTGAAGGTTTGAAAGTTGGAAGGTTGACGGGGTATACTCTCAACCTTCCAACATTTTTAACGCAACACTACACACTTGATACCTGACTCATTACCGATGCACCGCCGACTCATTTCCCTCACCCGCGACTCGCGCTTCTCCCTTACCCTGACAATTGCTTCTGGTTTTCTGGCAGGTTTGCTCACCATCTGGCAGGCTTGGAATCTCGCCACCGTTGTGGATGGGGTATTTTTACAGAAATTCTCCCTTGAGCAGGTTACCACACCGCTCGTCTTCATCCTCATCGCCATCAGCGGGCGGACGTTGCTCACATGGCTCAATGAAGTCGCCGCCAACGCCGTCGCCGTCAAAATCAAAACCGATCTACGTGAACGGCTCTTCGCCCACATCCTCAAACTGGGTCCCGCCTACTCCCGCGGACAACGCACCGGCGAACTGACCACCGCCGCCGTCGAAGGCATTGAAGCCTTG
>CAYPHR010000131.1:0-8087 GCA_964410375.1 uncultured Anaerolinea sp.
GCAGCATTCGGTGTGCCGTACCCGACCCATTCAGCATTCTGTGCCGCGACCTCGGGGAAGTGCAGGTAGTTCATGAACACCATCGCGGTGTAGGCATTGGGCGCGCCGACGGGAATCGCCAGGTTGTCCTGCCAAACTACACAGCCTTCTTGCGGAATGACATAGACGATGCCCTCGCGTCCGCCGCTATCGGGCAGACCGGCGAGGATCGCGTCGCCTGTCCACATATGACCAAACACTGTCTCACCGGAAATGATCAGGTCGTCATTGGTCTGGCTGTCGTAGGCTTTCACACAATTGGATTGCTCGATGAGCAGGGTCTTCGCCGCTTCAAGCTCGGCGGGATCGGTAGAGTTGAGCGAATAGCCCAGGTACATGAGCGCCGCCCCAAGCGTCTCACGCTGGTCGTCCAGCATACTGATCTGACCGCAATAGGGGGAATTCGGGTCGAACAACATGCTCCATGATTCTTCGTAATCAGTCACGGCATTGGCATCCACAGCAAAGCCGGAGGTGCCCCAGAAATACGGAACCGTGTATTTTTGTTCGGGGTCGAAATATTGGTTGACGTTCAGGTCATCCATATTGGCGATGTTGGTGACAACACTGAAGTCGATCTCCATCAACATCCCTTCGTCGATCATGATCTGCACCATGTAGTCGGAGGGGACGATAAGGTCATAGTTGGCGCCGCCAGCTTGCAGCGTGGCAAGAAGCGTTTCATTCGAGTCGAAATTGGTTTCGACAACTTCCACGCCGCATTCTTCCATGAACTGATCTTTGATCTCGGGGTCAATGTACTCGACCCAGGTGTAGAGGAATATCCTGTCCGCAAGCCTGGACATATCCCCGCACCGTTCTGAAACCTCTCCGGCGGTATCGCCTGTGGATGTGGATGGTTCAGCGGCAGGGGCAGGTTGGCAAGCCGCCAAGACCAGCGCGGCAAGCATCAGGATGTAAACCAGCGTTTTTTTCATTTTTCTCTCTCCTTTTAGCTTTGAATCATCATCTTAAGTCATTCGGGAATGAATGACGGTCAAGCAAACCAAATCATCATCAAACGCATCACCTCCTTTATCTTGATAACAGCAAGAACGCGGAAATGTACGCCGCGAACATCACGACAAAAACAGCGATCCATGCGAGAATTCTTCCCGATGCGTTCGTTTCCATTAATTCTTCACGATATCCGGACAAGGACCTCCAAGCCCAGTATAAACCTGTCAGGAGCAGGAGGGAGACCAACAGGGAACCGACGGCAAAGCCGCCGGGGGCGAACACGCCATACAGACTGGTCAATCCGTACAATCCAAGCCCAAGCCCGGCGCCGAACGCCATGGCACGCGTGTAGACTGCTCCCCCATTTTGAGCGGTAAGCGAAAGTCCGACCAATCCGATGGAGCCCATCAGAAGCGCAGTGGAGAGGGCATTAATCTCCGGCGTTACGCCACGGCGCACCAGCGAGTAAATATACAACGGCATGGTCTGATCCTGAATTCCCTTGGTGAATACGGTGATCAGGTAATCATCCAAAGACAGTGTGAACGCCATTAACGCGCCGCCGATAATGCCGGGCATGAGCAGGGGCAGCGTCACGCGCTTGAAGGTCTGCCATTCATCCGCACCGAGGTCGGCGGCGGCTTCTTCGAGCGTGCGGTCAAAATCCGCCAGACGGGCGCGCACAATCACATATACAAATGGAATGTCGAAGGCAATATGCGAGATGGTAATGGTATGCAAGCCCGTTGTGGCGCGGATCCCGAACACATTCTGAAGGAATGGGAATAACGCCTGATTGAAGAACAGCAACAAGGCGATACCCATCACAATCTCAGGGATGACTATGGGCAAATACAGATTGGCGTCGAACGCTGTGCGCAGTTTGAAGCGGTATCGCTCCATCGCCATGGCGGTCAATGTGCCGATGATGGTTGCGACAATGGTGGTGATCAATCCCACCAGCAGGCTGTTACGTGCCGCCGCCAACAGTTCGTTGTTCTGCGACAGCCTTGTGTACCATTCCGTTGAAAAACCGGTGAACACAGCCACAGAGCGTGTATCGTTGAACGAGAATATGATCAGGATCAAGACCGGCAGGTACAGGAACCCAAATACCAGCGCGGCGTTCGTTCCCAGAAGCCAGTTGCCAATGCGGGTTCCAAGCCGCACCTTCTGGCGGGGATAGACGGGAAAGGTGCTCACATCGCCCTCCTTGTCTCTTCACTGCTGGAACGGAAGTAGAAGATGACCCCGATCAGGACGAGCAGCATCAGCATGAGCGACATCGCCGAGCCAAAGGGCCAGTTGCGCGCCACACCGAACTGACGGTTGATCAGGGTGCCGATCATCTCGACCTTCCCGCCGCCCATGATGTCGGGCGTGATGAAGGCTCCCACAACAGGAACAAATACCAGCACGAGAGCGGCGAAGACGCCGGGCAGGGTCATTGGCAGCATCACCCGCCAGAACGCGCGTCGCGGCGATGCGCCGAGATCCGCGGCGGCTTCCATAAGAGTGTGGTCGAATTTCTCGATCGAAGCGTACATTGGCAGGACGGCGAACGGCAGATAGCCATAGATCAAACCGACCACCACCGCAAATTCATTGAACATCAGGTCGAGCGGCTGGCTGATCAGGTTTAGATTCATCAAAAAGGTATTGATCAAGCCTTCGGTGGCGAGCACCTGCTTGAGCGCATATGTGCGGACGAGGAAGTTCGTCCAGAACGGAATGATGACAAGGATCATCAATGCATCACGCCAGATCGGTTTCTGCCGTGCAATAAAGTAGGAGAGCGGGTAGCCGAGAACAATGCACCAGAAGGTCACTATCAAGGCAATACGGACGGAATGCCCGAAGATGCCGAGATATAGGAACGGATTGCATTCGGGTCCGGCAAACTCCGTTGCGCAGGCATTGAACAGTTGTGTATAGTTATCAAGCGTGTATACGGGGGGAATCTTGATGCCGCCCGCCCGTCCACGCTCGACAAAACTGATGAAGAGCACGATCAGGATCGGCAGGTTGAAGAACAGGAATATCCACAGCGCGCCCGGCGAGAGCAAGCCAAATAACTGAAAATTCTTTTTGCCACGGAAGAATTTAAGCATAATGATCCCTCCGCGCTATTCGGTGAGAAGCCGCGGCGAGGTGGTGGTAAAGGACATGGTTACTTCGTCGCCGGTCTTCGCGATGGATTTATGAGCAAGGGTGACGTTCTGCTCGCGCACACGCGCCTTGTGTCCGCCGGGGAAACGCACGCCATAATGGGTATCCGTGCCAATATAGATGACCTCTTCGACACGCCCTTTGAGGGTGTTGCCGCCTTTGGCGTCTGAATTCAAGGTAAGTTTTTCGGGCCGCACTGCTACCGTCACTTGTTGACCGTTCGTGAACGTGCGGCTCGATTCGACATGGACAACACCGGTGCCGGGCAGGTCAACTTCGACGGTCGTGCCATTCTGTCCCTTGACCACGCCGTCGAGGAAGTTGGTCTCGCCGATGAAGTCTGCCACGAATTTATTGGCAGGGCGTTCGTAGATCTCCTCCGGCACGCCGATCTGAAGCGCCAGTCCTTTGTTCATGACGGCGATGCGGTCGCTCATGGTCAACGCCTCTTCCTGATCGTGCGTGACGTAGATGAAGGTAATGCCAACCTCACGCTGGAGGGTCTTCAATTCAAGCTGCATTTCCTTGCGGAGTTTCAAATCGAGAGCGCCAAGCGGCTCATCGAGAAGCAAAACCTCGGGTTTGTTGACCAGTGCCCGGGCAAGGGCGATGCGTTGCTGCTGTCCGCCAGATAATTGCTTGGGGCGGCGCATCTCCATGCCGGGGAGTCGCACCATTTCCAGCGCTTCCGAAACACGTTTGGAGCGGTCCGCTTTGGATACGCCTTTCATCTCCAAGCCAAAACCGATATTCTGTTCGACGGTCATATGTGGAAAGAGGGCATACTGCTGAAAAACGGTGTTGATGGGGCGCTGAAACGCAGGCACCTGACTCATCTCCTTGCCATGGATCAGGATCTTGCCATCCGTGGGAAGTTCAAAACCGGCGATCATGCGCAGGGAGGTCGTCTTGCCGCAGCCGGATGGACCGAGCAGGGAGAAGAATTCCCCATCCTTGATCTGCATGGTGACGCGGTTGACCGCCGCCAGAATGCCGCCCTCCGGTGTTACGAATTGCTTTAGAACATCCTGCATTTCAACTGCAAATTCACTAGCCATCTCTCTTCTCCGTCGTGAGATATAAACTTCCGAAGTTTTCACATTCTGTTTGAAGTCATAAACTCATGAAAACTTCGGAAGGCGTGCTTTACATTGACTTGCTGGTTTCTTTTAGGGTGTCGCTCAGGCGCTCCATGAACACATCCAATTGCTCTTTCGTCACGACCAAAGGCGGCTCGATGCGCACGGTTTGCGAACTTGTCAGCGTGCCCGCAACCAACACATGACGCTTGAACAGTCCTGCGGCAACTCTGTACCCGATCTCCGGGTCATTGAAATGCATTCCGATCAACAATCCTTTGCCGGTAATGCGGTCAAAAATTTGCGGGTATTGTACAACAAAATTTTGCAATTGCGGCATCAAATAATTGCCTTTTTCCGCAGCTTGCTCCCACAGCCTGTCACGCAAGGTGACTTGGATCGCAGCAATCGCCGCCGAACATGCCAGCGCGCCGCCGCCAGTCGTCGTGGTATGCATGAAGGGATTCGGATACATCATCGGATGGAAGATCTCTTCGGTTGTCGTCACAGATGAGATCGGCATCACGCCGCCGCCCAGTGATTTGGCAAGCGTAATGATGTCCGGGACAACGTTCCAATGATCGACGCCCCACAGCGTCCCCGTTCGCCCAAGCCCGGTCTGCACTTCGTCTGCGATCAACAACACACCGTGCTTTTTGGTTGCGGCGCGGACACGGGTCCAGAAATCATCCGGAGGGACGATCGCTCCCGCCTCGCCTTGAATTGGTTCAAACACCACCGCCGCGACCCCGATCCCGACCTTGTCACAGATTTCCAACTGACGTTCCACCGCGTCCGCGTCCCCGAACGGAACATGGTACACCGGTCCACCATACATCATACCCATCGGAGCACGGTAATCGGACTTGCCCATCAGGGAAAGCGAGCCCATCGTCTTGCCGTGGAATGCCTTGACCGCCACGATGAAAGCGGTCTTGCCTGTGTACAGTTTTGCGATCTTCATCGCGGCTTCGTTGGCTTCCGTACCGCTGGCGCCGAACCAACTGTACTTCAAGTCGCCGGGCGTGATGTCGGCGAGCAATTTTGCCAGCACGCCGCGCAGCGGATCCAGCAGTTCCTGCGATGGCATGGGAGAACGGTCGAGCTGGGCGCGGACAGTTGCTACTACTTCGGGGTGGCTCCAGCCCAGGTCCATCATGCCGTAACCGCCGAGGAAATCGAGATATTCGCGCCCGATCACATCCTTGAAGACCGCTCCGGAGCCGCTCCATTCCACTGCCGCCCAGTCGCCCGCCTCCGTCACGGACTTGCGGTATTCGAGCCAGTTGCGGTTGTAGTGTTCGGCAAAATTGGATTTGGATTCATCGATGATCCATTTTCCCTCCTCCTCCGTGACGGATGACTGATGGATGACATCGATCCACCTTTTTGAATATTCAATTGCATGTTTTAGATCTTTCGACATGATCTCTCCTTATGAAATAGTAACGGCAGGTCATATTCACAAGGAACACAACCTGCCAAAAAGATGCTGTCATTTATCCAATTCTTCAGGTCGCAGCTTGCGGAGCGCATCCCTGATGGGAACCAAGCCTAGATAATTGACAGGATTGGTGTCCATCAGTTTGCCATCCACATCCGTGATCGGTTTCGGCGCATCCTTCTTCTGGGTCGCCAACGAGACGACGACCATCATCACAATTGACGTCAGGAAAGCGGGCAGGGAAGCAATGTAGGTCGCATCCCAGAAGGCGCAGTCTGTATCCCCTTCGCAGACGAGCAGAGTCGGGTCGCCGCCAATGCCGATGTTATAGGCAATGACAATGCCGATCGCCCATGCCGCAAAACCGCCCAGGAACGCCGCCACCGCGCCATACTGATTGGCTTTCTTCCAATACATGCCGAAGGCGAACGGCGTGAACAGCCCCACCAGCAGGATGGACCACGCCACCACGCCCAACTCGTAGATCACCGCCGCCGAGATCGCAATGACGATGCCGATGGTACCGTTGATGGCAACCATGATGCGCGTCCATTTGACTTCGCTGACAGAGTCGAGTTTCTTCCCGAATAACGGGAACAGGTTCTGGGTCACGACCGAGGCGCCCGCCAGCAGGGAACTATCCGCCGTGCTCATCAGCGCCGAAGCCAGCGCCGCCATGAAGAGCGCCACCAGCACCGGCGGGACGTAGTTCAGCGCCGCCATGACTAGTACCCCGTCAAAATTGACCACATTCGGGTCGAGTTTGAACATCATGATGCCGATCAACGGCGACATGACGCCAAAGACCAGATACAGCACGCCAGCCATGTACGTCCCCCAAACGGCGGTCGATTCATTGCGGGCAGACATCGAGCGCTGGAACAGGTCCTGCGTCGGCACCGAACCGAGACCGATCGCCATCCACGCCGCCATCCAATAGATCCAGCCGGTCGCCTTGAAATACCCAAGGTAGCCCGCGCCGCCTTCGGTCATATCCGGCAAAAGGGTGAACGGCTTCGGGTTGTAAAGGGTTTCACTGATAGAGGTCAAACCTTCCCAGCCTCCCACTTGATAGAACAGGAAGGCAAAGATCAAGGTGACGCCGCCCGCCGTGAAGAACATCTGGATGAAATCGAGCATTGTATCCGCCAGCATGCCGCCCAGCATGGTATAGCCCACCACCCAAACGGTGACCAGCGCCATCCCGACCACAAGCGGCACATCCGGGAATAAGGCAACCACAATGGTGCCAGCCGCAACAATCTGCGCGCCCGTCCAGACAAAATAGGTCAACAACTGGGCAAGCGAAGCCAGAATGGTCATCCCCTTGCCGTAACGGCGCTCAAAGAAGTCCACCACTGTCAGATAGCGCGCACGGCGCATCAGGCGGGTGAACAAAAATGCGGACAGGAAGAGACACGCCGCCGCTCCGAACGGGTCGAACACCACCCCCTGAAAACCATATTGATATGCCGTCGAAGACGCCCCCAGCAATGTTTCGGCAGCGAACCAAGTCGCCATGACCGAAGCGCCAACCATATAGATCGGCAGCCTGCGTCCGGCGACAATATAATCCGCGGCATTTGAAACTTTTCGCGAAGCCCAAATGCCGACACCCATGCGAACGGCAAAAAAGCCGACGATGAATGTCACGATCAACCAAACATGTGAATAGCCTTCCAGTTCCATTTCTTTGCATTGCTCCTTTTCCCGACCCAGCGGGTTTAGATTATGCGGATGCCCTCCCGAGGTATCCGCGCATACCCAGAACTAGAATTTCCTGCTCCACTCTTTGGGCCAGCGTTCGACCACGACCTTCTTCTGCGTGAAGAATTCCACCGCATCAGTGCTTTGCCCGTGCATATCGCCGAAGAAACTATCCTTCCAGCCGCTGAACGGGAAGAACGCCATCGGCGCCGCCACACCAATATTGATACCGATGTTGCCTGCCTCCACCTCGTAACGGAACCTGCGCGCCGCATTGCCGCTGGTGGTGAACAGACTGGCTTGGTTCCCATACACACCGCTATTGGCAAGTTGGATGGCGTCGTCTATCGTATTAACGTGCATGAGACTAAGCACAGGACCAAAAATCTCCGTCTTCCAGATCTCGCTTCCGGGCTGGACGTCGGACAGGATCGTCGGGCGGACGAAGGATCCACCCTCATAGTTTTTGACCTTTGTCCCGCGTCCATCCACGGGGACACCTGCTCCCTCCTTTGCCCCGAGCCCGATCAACCCCTCGATGCGCTGCATGGATGCCGTATTGATGACCGGTCCCATCTGCACGCCTGAGTCCATGCCATAGCCGACAGTGCGCGAAGCGGCGGCATCACAGATCAACTCCGTGAATTCGTTCTTGGCTTCACCCACGGTCACAGCCAAAGAAACTGCCA
>CAYPHR010000132.1:0-8037 GCA_964410375.1 uncultured Anaerolinea sp.
CCATGTACACGACCGATCAATACGAAGGCGTGCTGGCGGAAACGGTCACAATGACCGGCGCGAATGGAGAGACGATCAATGCCTATCTGGCGCGTCCGTTGGGCGGAAGCAAGTTCCCCGCCGTGGTGCTCGCGCATCACATGCCCGGCTGGGACGCCTGGTATCGCGAAACCACCTATAAGTTCGCGCTGAACGGCTATGTCGCCATCACCCCCAACCTGTACTTCCGCGCGGGGCACGGCACGCCCGAAGATGTGGCGGCAAAGGTCCACGCCGACGGCGGCATCCCCGACGATCAGGCAGTCGGCGACCTCGCAGGCGCCATGCAGTACGTCCGCGCGCTCGACTACGTCAACGGCAAGGTCGGCATCTTCGGCACATGCTCCGGCGGACGGCACGCCTATCTCGCCGCCTGCCGCGTGAAAGGCTTCGATGCGATCGTGGATTGCTGGGGCGGACGCGTGGTGATGACGCCCGAACAATTGAACGACAAGTGCGCCGTTTCGCCTCTCGACCATACCCGCGACCTGTCCTGCCCCATCCTGGGTTTGTTCGGCGAAGAAGATTCCAGCCCCACGCCGGAGCAGGTGCGCATCCATGAAGAGGAACTCAAAAAGCACGGCAAGACCTACGAATTCCACATGTACCCCAAGGCAGGGCACGGCTTCTTCTATTATCACCGTCCCAACTACCGGCAGGAGCAAGCCGTGGACGGCTGGAAGAAGGTCTTCGCGTTTTTGGAAAAATATCTGGCATAAGCATGGAGTCAGGGAGCTTGCTCCCGAAACACGCCAGCAAGCTGGCTGACTCCAAAAGGAAATCACCATGTGCACCATGATCACACACAAAGTAAACGTGGAAGGCAGCGGCAAGGGGCGGCAGGGCTGGTTCCGCTTACAGCAGGCGCACGTCTCCTACGACCATCCCTTCGACGCGCCCTATGAACATTCCCTCAACATCGACTTCGTGGACGAATCGCAGGGTCCCTCCGCGCGGGTGGCGGTCGAGTTGAGCGAATCCGCAGCGCGGGAACTGGCGCATGCCATCCTGTCGGTGCTGGCGGAGGCGGAGGCGGGCGGGCATCTCGCCAGGCAAGCCTGAAAACCCAACGCAGGAGGCAGATACATGCTGATATACTTGGAATCAACTCTGAGAGCGAAGGAAGCGTTAACGCTTTTTATCCCCCATCCCCTTTGCCACAAGAGAAAGCGAGGCTGAAATGATGACACGTCACTGGAAGAAGATCCTTGCGGGGAGCGTAATGCTTCTCGCCCTTACCGCCTGCGGAGCCGCCACCCCCACGCCGGATGTTGTGGTCCCGCTGATGGAACTGCCCACTCAAGACCTGCAACCCGCCCCCGAACAGTTGGAAGCCGCCGCCGCCGCGAACGATTGCGCCAACCCCTACCTGCCGGTCGTGCAGGGCGCGACATGGAATTACAGGCTGACGGGCATCATCAACGATACCATGACGCGCCGCATCATCAACGTGCAGCCGACCACCTTTACCGACCAGGACACGTTCGGCTCCGGCATCATCCGCAATGGAAGCTGGCAGTGCGCGGGCGGCAATCTCACCGCTCTGGACCCCGCCAGCGGCACGTCCATCAGCATTTCCTCGGAAGGGGTTTGGGTGGAGTTCCGCACGGTTTCGCAAACGGGTATCACCCTGCCCGCCGCGCTCAACCCGGGAGATAACTGGGCGCAGGCTGTCACCATCGAAGGCAAACTGGCGATCGGCGCCGCGCAGTATGACGCGCGCAATATCATCAATAACAATTGCACCGCCGTAAACTTCGAATCCGTGGTCGTGACAGCGGGCACGTTCAACGCCTTCCGCGTGGATTGCCGCACGACGATGGACCTGACCGTAAACATCCCGGACAAACCCAGCCGCAACGCGCTGACCCTCAATGTGACCAATTGGTATGTCCAGGGCGTCGGCTTGATCAAAACCGTCACCGCCGGGGACGGGCTGGACGGAACGATGGAGTTGCAATCCCACACCATCCCGTAACAAGTTTTCACGCGCCTGCGGCTGGTCTGCTGTGCGGGACGGTCAAGCCGCGCGCCGAGGCTTGAACACATCCATAAAGGATTTCACGAAAGCATCCGCAGAGCGTCCTGCCTGCCTCGTTCAAATCCGTTCAATTGGCGTCTTCTGCAGATCAAGTCTGCAAGCGGATCCGCTACGGCAGCGGCTCCAGCGATTCTTCCACCACGCGATAGACCGTGTCATGCACGTGCACGGGCTGGTTGACGCGCAGCGCCACATCGTCGCCGGGCTTCACCCATAGGATGCTGTGATGGTCGACCTCCATCGAAGTCACGCGTTGTGTGAAATCCGTCGAATATCCAACGATGTGTATCTTGTCCCCCAGTTTCAGGCTGTCGGTCAGCGTCAACACCGCCACACCGAGATGACTAAAGTAGTGTGTCACCTTTCCTGCTTCCACTTCCATGTGCTTGCTCCTGCCCGAGGGAACAGCGGTCTCAGGCATTCATACTGTAGCACAAAACAGGGTCCGATTTCCAGCCTTGCGCCCCGCGCTTGACCCGAACCTGCCTTCTTCCACCCCAAACCCCGCCCCCGCTGATATACTTCCGCCCATGGGCATGCGCTTGAAAGGCATTCTGGCAAAGGGGCATCAGGTCGCTTCGCGTCCCTCGGATGCCTATCCCTACGGCACGCTGGAAAAACAAATTCCCTTCTTTCAAGCGCTCGGCTTGGACCTTTCCAATTTCCATCACGGCACGCTCAACATCTCCATCGCACCGCTCACCTTCGCCATGTCCGCGCCGGAGTTGACCTTCGAGCGCGTCGAATGGACCGACCTGCACCCGCCGGAGACATTCTCCTTCTCGCGCTGCACGGTCATTTTCAAGGGCGTGGAATACGCAGGCTGGGTGTATCATCCGCACCCGGAGACAAAACGGAATCACTTCCAGGACCCGTCCATGATCGAGGTGATCGCGCACGAGATTCCCCATATCCGTTACGGGGATGAACTTGAGTTGGAACTGAACGAACGCGAGATCACGGTCAGCGGCGGGTAGAAATGGAGAAGCGGCGGTCAGGCACGGACTCGGGAAAGATGCGTTTTCCATATCACCCATAAGTTCTAGTACAACGACAAAAGTTCGGTGCGTCGTGTACAATGAAACCATCGCCCAAGGGATACGTCATGCGCATTGCATTCATATCAGATATACATGGCAACTTGACAGCCTTGCAGGCTGTCCTTGCGGATATTAAGAAGCAGGGCGCCGATCAAGTGATCTGCCTTGGCGATACGGTCAGCCTGGGTCCTCAGCCGCGGCAGGTCATTGAGGCGCTGCATGAAGTAAACAGCATCAACATCCAAGGCAACCACGATGCCGCCATCCTCGAGCCTGAGAGATCGGCGCAGTACGAGATCACCCCGCATTTGATCCCGGACTTGCACTGGGGGCGCGAACGCCTGACCGCCGATGACTTTGACTTCATCCGTTCGTTCAAGCCCATGCACGAGATCGAATTTCCGAACGGGATCAAACTGCTGGCATTCCACGGTTCGCCGCTTGCCACCACCGATATCATCCTTGCTTCCACTCCGACCGAAACGCTCGATCATTATTTCCGCGGTCATTCCGCCGATGTGTTTATCGGCGGTCACTCGCACATCCAGATGCACCGCCGATACGGAAAGAGGCTGGTCGTCAACAGCGGCAGCATCGGCAACGCCTTCGAGTTCGCGTATTCGCCCGGCAACCCGCCGCGCCTGCTTCCCTGGGCGGAATATGCCATCCTGAGCCAGACGGGGAATAATTTTCAAGTGGACCTGCAGCGCGTGTACTTTGACATTCCCGCCCTGCTGGCGGAGGTGCGGGCGAGCGGTCTGCCCGGCACGGAGTGGTGGCTGAGACAATACCAAGCCTCCGGCTGAGATCCCCGCACTTGCTCCCTCCCTTTTCCGTCATCCCGCGGAAACTGGCAACTTCCCCTTCGCGCTTCGGGCGGTTTTCAGCGCGCAGTGCAACGGGGGAAAACCCGCGTTGTAATTGAAATGGAGTAAAATTACCGGATTGTATCTGGAAGTTTAACGTCAACTCAGGAGGCAGGTCCGTATGTTCGTTACGAATATCCTTTACCAGAACGACGATGCATGGAAGAACGTTCCTCTTGGAAAATCGAACCAAACCATCGGCTCATGGGGATGCCTGCTCACCTCCGTCACCATGATGCTAAACGGCATCGGCTATAACGAAACCCCTGTCACCGTCAATGACAAAATGAAAAAGGCTGGCGGTTTTCAGGGGGCGCTTTTTATCCCCAGCGTGCTCCCTTATGTCTGGCCGCATGCCGCCTACCGCGATATGCAGCCATGCGAGAGCGTCCCCCCGCCGCTGGCACAGATCGATGCGGCGGTGGCGCAGGGCAAACCCGTCATCCTTCAGGTGGATTGGAGCAAACAAGCGGGCATCCAGACGCATTTCATCCTGATCAAGGAAAAACGCGGCAATGACTATGTCATCTACGACCCGTTCAAATACGGCGGCGACGCCCCCGACAAGGACGTCCTGCTGACACAGCGGTACAAATTCAACGGCGGAAAACTCGAAACCGAGATTAGCGCCGTGCTGTGGTTCGATAACTTCGGCACTGTTCCTCCCAAGCCCCCCGCCATCCCCAAGGTGCCAGTCCCCGCCGACAGCGTCACGCTTTACACCAGCGTGGACGATCTCGCCCTGCGCGCCGAGCCGTCGGTCAACGGCTACCTGTTCAAGCGCATGTTGATGGGCGCCGAATTGAAAACCCTCGAACCAAAAACGGAAGTGCAAGCCAAACTCGGCGCACATGGAAAGTGGCTTCACATCCAGAATGCGGAGGGGGATCAGGGATACGTGGCAGCCTGGTACGTATCGGACAGCAAGGACTCCGCCTCCTCCCCGTCGATCCCTGCTCCGGCTCCCGCGCCGGGTCCCGCCCCGACGCCCGGTCCCGCGCCATCCCCGGCTCCGGCTCCCGTTCCCGTCGGCGCGCTGGCGCTCTTCCCCACCGAGGAATTGTCCTTCCGCTCCAAGCCGGTCATCTCGCCTGAGACGCTCATCCGCCGGCTCGCCGTCACAGAGCAGATCATCAGCCTTGAACCCGCCGAACAGACGATAGCCAAGGTCGGCGTGGTCAACCAGTGGCTCAAAGTGCAGGACGCGAACAAGAAGGAAGGCTATGTGGCGGCGTGGTATGTCAAGTATGCAGGCGGCTCCAGCGCCCAGACAACGGACACCTCCACCGACCCGGACGCGGTCATCAAAGTGCGCACCACAGCGGAAGCGGTATCCCTGCGCCGCCAGCCCTATATCAGCGACTCGACCCTCATCAAGCGCGTGCCGATCAACCATGAGTTTACGATCATCGAGGAAGGCGGCGAGGCAAAGATCGGAGCGAACAACCAATGGGTGCGCGTGAAGGACGCAAGCGACTCTGGTTTTATCGCAGCCTGGTTCCTGACCCGCTAAACGAACCGAAGTTCCCTTATGCCCGTCGAACAAAAGACCAGCGTCTTCATTTCCTATTCGCGCAAGGACAAACGCTTTGCCCGAAAGTTGAATGACGCCCTCGAACAGCAGGATATCAAAGCCTGGGTGGACTGGGAGGATATCCCGTCCACCGCCGATTGGATGGCGGAGATCACCGCCTCCATCGAGGGGGCGGACGCCCTGGTCTTCGTCCTCAGCCCGGATTCCATCAAATCCGAAGTGTGCGCGAAGGAACTCGAACTTGCCATTCTGGGGAACAAGAAGATCATCCCGGTCCTCTACCGCGACGTGGATAAACGGCTGAAGATGCATCCCAAACTGGCAGCCACCAATTGGGTGTTAATGCGCCCCAAAAAGGAAAGTTTCAACCTGGCGCTTGCCCAACTGGTCGAAAGCATCAAGACCGACCTCGGCTGGGTGAAACAACACACGCGCCTGCTGCAGCGCGCCGCCGAGTGGAACGCCAAACAGCGAAACCGCATCCACCTGCTGCAAGGCTCCGACCTGACGGACGCCGAGCGCTGGATGGCGGATTCAACCATCTACGAGGACCGCCACGTCACGCCGTTGCAGGCGGAATACATCATTGCCAGCCGAAAAGGCGCGATCGGGCGGCAAAGAAGCCTGATCGTCGGCGTGCTCCTGTTCGCCCTGTTCAGTCTCATGCTGATGCTGTATGCGTTCCGGCAAACGGAAAACGCCGAGAATACCGCGCTGTTATTGGAAACCCAGGTGGCGCTGGTGGAGGAGCGCGAGCAATTTGCGCTCACCAAACAAGCCGAGGCAGAGGCAAGCGAACAACTGGCAATGGACCGGGAACAGGAAGCCCAGAACCAGCAAAGGGCATCCCAGGCGCAGCGCATGGCGGCGCAGGCGGGAGCCTATGCCCAACGCGCCGGAGATTTGGATGTCAGCACCCTGCTCGCTTTACAGTCGTTGAGCATCTCTCCCTCCTCCGAAGCCGAGGAAGTCCTGCGGCAAACCCTCAGCAGGATGGCAATGCCCATCACGCAGGCACAGCACCAAGGCAGGATATGGAGCACCCAAGTCAGCGAAGACGGTCAGTACTTCGTCTCTGCCAGCGCCGATTCCACGGCTTGCGTTTGGACAATGGACGGCGGGAAAAAGTTCTGCGTCCAACACGATCAAGACGTCATGGATGCCTTTCTAACCGGCGACAATCGCCTCCTCGTCACCGGCAGTCTGGACGGCTCCGTGCAGTTTTGGGACGGAGAGAGCGGGGAACTCGTTACAGCGATCGACCTCGGCTCCAGCGTCAACGACCTGGATATCAACCGGCAAAACACCACCGTTGTGGCGGGGCGCGAAGACGGACAAATTTCCATTATTGAACTCAACTGGCAGCGGGATGGAAGCCCGTTGCCCGACGAAAACTATGTCTACTCCTTCTCCAGCGGACCCATCACCGTCGTCAAGTTCCAGCCCAACGGCCGCTGGGTCGGCGTGGGAACGCGGAACGGACATTCGCGCATCTGGCTGCTTCGCTCTCCCCTGCCGGAACGCGGACCGAGCCACAAGTCTGAAATATTCAACCTGGTCTTCAGCCCGGACGGAAAACTCATGGTCACCGTCAGCGAAGATAGCAGCGCCTTCATCTCCCGTGCCGAGACCGGACGCCGAACGCACGTCATTGCCCACAACGACTGGGTGGAAGATGCCGCCTTCGGACCGGACAGTTCATGGTTCGTCACTGCCTCCGACGATAAACTCGTGCGCGTTTTCGACTCGGGAACCGGCGCTGAAAAATTCCGAATGAGCCACGACAGCTACGTCCAGCGGGTAACGGTCAGCCCGAACGGCAACTGGATCGCCAGCACAGGCTACGACCTGAGCGTGCGAGTGTGGGATTCGCACAGCGGCGCATTGATGCTCGAAGCCTCCCTCGATGGGATCGGTTCAGCCCTTGAGTTCAGCCCGGACGGGAAACGCCTCATTGCCGGCGACCAGGACGGAAACCTGACCATCTGGGATTTGTCATCCCTCGAGCAGCGCGCCGGTTACATTGTCTTTCCGGAGTTTATCAACAAAGCGGAGTTCGATCCCGCCGGCGGCTGGATGCTGTTCAATACCGACGACAAGACTCTTTGGCGGATCCGCACTGACGATCTGGCATCCATAAAGGATGGAACGCAAGGCGAACGAGTATATGAATTCGAGGGCTTGACCGCTCTGATCAAGATCAGCCCCAATTCGCAATGGGTCGCGGTCTCCGAGTATTCCGAGACTGGAGCGTCAAGAGCGCTTCTTTATAATCTCGAAACCAAAGTTGAATATTCCCTGCCCCACGGCTCGGATATCAGCAGCCTTGCCATCAGCCCGGATAGCAGCCTGCTCGCCACAACAACCGAGCACGACTCCGCCATTCACATCTGGTCCATTGAAACCGGCGAGAAACAGGATGAGATTCCATTTGCAGAAACTCCCCTGACGCTAGCCTACAATCCCGCAAACTCAAACCTTGCCATCGGCTTTCAGGGCAGGTCCATTCTGTGGGAT
>CAYPHR010000133.1:0-8000 GCA_964410375.1 uncultured Anaerolinea sp.
CCGAACAACATCAATTCCTGGAGAAGGATTATAAATTCCACTGCCAGCCGTCATTACGTGAGCTGCCATAGAAACTAAGCCCGAAATAGGTAAAGGGACATTTGCTAATTTTATTGGTTCTCCGTTTTCATCTACAATTCGCTCCCATTCAATTCTTTCAACGATAAAAACAGACTTATCTGTAACGTGTTCAAGTGCATATTGAAGTCGGTCTTTATTTTGCATATTTCATTTCCTTACGACCATAAAACAAAATGTGCTGAATCTTTAGCTCCCAACGGGGTGCGCCACCGTCCCCGAGCGGAGCGAGCGAGATATAACGGCTTATTGCCGCAGAATCTTCTCCATCGCTTTTCCTTTTGCGAGTTCGTCGATCAGCTTGTCCAGATAGCGTATCTTTTTCATCAGCGGATCTTCGATCTCTTCCAGGCGGACGCCGCACACTACGCCTTTGATGAGCGAACTGTTTGGATGAAAGGCTGGCGCTTGCGCAAAAAAGGTTTCAAGATCATGTTCCTCTTTAATTTGCTGCTGCAAGCCTTTTTGGTCATAACCGGTCAACCAACAGATGATCTGATCAACTTCTTTTTTTGTGCGGTCTTTCCGTTCCGCTTTTTGTACGTATAGTGGATATATACTTGCGAATTTCATCTTAAAAACTCGATGGTTCTGCATGGTCATTTCTCCATTTGGCGCTGAAAAGGGCAGACACTCCAATGAATAGATTATAGCCAGACCCTCCAACCGGGTCAACGCATCGATGCGCGAACCCAGCCTGTTCCGGTAAACAAAAAAGCGGACTCTTAATCGAGTCCGCTTTTTATTGTTACTTCATTGGTTAGTTGTTCAACGCGCCCTGATTGACCCAATCCATGAGGATCTGCAGTTCCTCCGGCGTGACCATTTCTCCGCGGTTGGGCATTTCGCCCGCGATGATCAATTGCACGAACAGGCTTTCGTTGGCGTTGCCGGGCACAAGCACCGCGCCTTTGCGCGACCCCTTGATCAGGTCATCGTACGTCCGCATATCGAGTCCCTCCTTTTTGGATTCGACGCCATGACACTGGATGCATTTATCCACGAAGATGGGCATGACATCCGCCGAGAAACTGACAGTGGCGGACGATGACGCTTCGGGCGACGTTGGAGCCGGTTCCTGGGCGGGAGAAGTTTCCTGCGCTGTGGCAGGGACCTCCGTCGGGGCGGTGACCGTTTCGGTGGGAGCGGCAGGTTCCGGCGTGGTTGGAGGCACCTCGGTCTGTGCCTGCGTTCCACAGGCGGCAACGAGCAGTGCAAGAGTCATCAGGAAGATCGTCAATAAAGTTTGCTTTTTCATAGCTCTCCTTCGTTCATGTTGGTTTAAAACTTGCCCGACTTTACTATACAAGATTAATGGAAAGATGAAGAAATTATGTGATTTCCTGCAGTTTTTATTAATCATGTGCATTTTTTCTCAAAACATGGATGCGCGGGGCAAGGTAAGGTATAATCAATACGCCTTTCTTTAGGCGCAAATTCAATACAAGGCTGAGTATGACAGGCGCATTTAAACTTCCCAACGAATACTGGTTGTCCCTTCAAGTCACCCCGCAAGACGTTGAAAACCTGCACACATTTCTTTTCGAACGCGAGACGCCATCGACGACGCGCGATCTCGTTTCGGAGTTTATCGAGTCGCGCATCCGTTTTGAGCGCAGTGCGGCAGAGAAGAAACAGAAAGCCGCCGGCAAGCCCTTTGTCCCGAAGGAAAAATATGAGGTTGGCGATGAGCTGGTCTTCCCCGCCTTGGAATGGAAGCGCGGCAGGGTTGCGGTTGTGCGCCCCGGCGTGAACCCGGTGATGGATGATTTCGATGTGATCACGGTAGAGATGGAAGACGCGACAGAGCGGTTGTTCGCGGCGCGGTTGTCTTCGCATCTTTTGAACGATGTGCCGCTGGCAACCCCTGAAAGCGACGAAGTCAGCGCGGCGGTCGTTCTGCGCGAACACGGCGCTTCGCTTATGAAGAAACTCGAGTCTGCGTTGAACGCGGATGATGGGCTGGTGCGCATCGCGGGACGCTGGTTCCCGCGCGCGCTGTTGATCGATATCAATCAGGGACAGTTGAATCTCGCGGAAGCCGTCCTGGATATGGCTGGCGGCGAACCGCTCGTCACCGAAGCATTGATGAAGGATATCGAACTGCCGTCCGGCGTCAACCCGAAACTGGCGGAATTTTCACTGAACTATGCGCTCGAAAAGGATGAGCGTTTCGATGAAGTTGGTCCTGCCGGGCAGGTATTGTGGTGCCTGCGCCGCCTCGAACCCGACCATGTGCGCGAGGTCCCGCCCCCGCTGCGGTATTTTGAGATCGAACATGACCGCGCCGAACTGACCGCGGCGATGCTCAATCTCGAAGCCCAATTGGATGACGAGTTGACCCCGTCCGATGCGATTGACCCTGAGGCGGAGATCGACTCTCTGACCATCACATTGATCTATCCGCATCTGCGGGCGGGCACATTGCCCATGTCTGTGCAGGCGCGGAAGTTATTCCCGACCGCCTATGAATCCCCGCGCGTGCGCTTCACGCTCGTGGACGGCAAGACCGGTCAGCGCATCCCTGCCTGGGTGGTGCGCGAGCACGGCTACGTCTTTGGTTTGCGCGAGTGGTACAAGGCGCATCAGTTGATCCCCGGTTCGCTTGTGCAGGTGCGCAGGGGCGAGAAGCCCGGCGAAGTGATCGTGGATGTGAAGAGCCAGCGTTCCTCCAAAGACTGGGTGCGCACCGTCATGGTCGGCTCGGACGGCGGTTTCGTGTTCGCGATGCTCAAGCAGCCGATCACTGCCGAATTCAACGACCGCATGGTGATCCATGTGCCCGATTTCAAAGCGCTCGACCCCATTTGGGAAAAGAGGCGTTCCTTCGAAGACCTCGTCCTGCTGGTGATGCGCGAGTTGTCGAAATCCAACCCGCAAGGGCACGTCCATGCACAGGAGTTGTACGCCGCGGTCAACCTTGTCCGCCGTGTGCCGCCCGCTCCGCTGTTTGCCATGCTGGCAACGAACCCGGTATTCAAGCACGTAGGCGACCTGCACTTCCGTCTCGGCACAGAGGAGGTCGAATGATGAGCCTGTTAAAACCCGGCGTAAACACCCCGTTCCATATCGATTTTGATTGGTGGAAGCAGAACGAGCGCGATTGGAACGTATTTTTACGGTCGCTGTTGTGCGCCGAGCACCAGGAAGCCTTTGCCGATGTTGAAGACGGCGGGCGGATCGACTGGATCGACCCCGAGACCGCCGAGGTCAAGCCTGTGGACGGGGTACAACATGCCCTGATGAGCCATTGCGCGCTGCTGCCCGAATTTGTGGAGGAGCGTACCGCCATTGTCGAAGCCATCTTCCGCACCTTTCTGGCAAATGGGAATACACCCATGTCGGCAGAGGAGCTTGGGAAACGGCTGGGCAGACCCGCGCCGACCATCCTGCGCACCATCGCCGGTCCGCGCGTCTATCGGGGATTGAGACCGCTTCAAGATCAGCCCCAAAACATTCCGGCATCGGAGTAAAATAGAAGCACTGCCCCCGTAGCTCAATGGACAGAGCACCTGCCTTCTAAGCAGTAGGTTGCGGGTTCGAATCCCTCCGGGGGCGCCTATTCTCTTGCACATTTCAAGGAGTAAACCATGCCAACCATTATCCGTAAAACGCATGAAACGCTTGTGGAAGTCCGGCGCGATGTGCTGCATGCGATGGGGTGGCAGGTGCGCCCGGGCGTGTGGAGTCCGCCCACCGACGCCTACGAAACCGCGCAAGCCTATATCGTCCGCGTGGAAGCGGCGGGGATGCGCGAGGACGATTTCGAAGTCTTCATCCAGAACGATACGCTGTTCGTGGCAGGCACCCGCCCCGACCTGTCGGCAGAGAGGCGCGCCTATCACCAGATGGAAATACGGTTCGGGAAATTTGCCACCTCGGTCAGTCTGCCGGTTGCGGTCAATGTCGATGAAGCGCGCGCAGAATACAAGGATGGCTTCCTTGTGATCACCCTCCCCAAATCAGACCCAGAATCAAGGTTGGATACTTAATGCCTGCTCAACGATGGCAAGCCGGAATACACGAATTCTTTCAGACCATGGGCGAAAACGACCATGAGTGGATGGACACCTTCATGGCGTCGATGCTTTCCCATATCCAGAAAAAGGACGACGACGCCTCCTCCTCCGACCCGAAACCTGGCGAGGCAGACGAAGGTCCGAAATTCCCCGATACCCTGCCCATCCTGCCGCTGCGCGGCGTGGTGGTCTACCCCAATACCGCCGTCCCGCTCACGGTGGGACAGCCGCGCTCCATCAAACTGGTGGACGATGTCGTCGCCGGGGATAAACTGGTCGGTCTTGTCGCCGCGATCAACCCGGAGCTTGAGACCCCGGGACCCAACGAACTGCATCAAGTAGGGACGATCGCCACGGTGCACCGCCTGTTGCGCGCGCCGGATGGGACCGTGCGCCTGCTGGTGCAGGGCATGGAGCGCTTCCGCCTCGGCGAGTTCGTGCAGGAAGAGCCGTATTTGAAGGCTCGCATCCACCTTGCGCCCGAAAAAGAGGAAAGCAGCATCGAAACGGACGCGCTGGCGCGCAATGCCCGCGACCAGTTCCAGGAGATCACACAGATGATTCCCTCGTTCCCCGAGGAGTTGGTCAGTTCGATCGCTTCGCTCGAGGACCCGCTGCAGACGGTCTATACCATCGCCAATTTCCAGCGCATCGACCTGAAAGACGCGCAGGAGATTCTGGAGATCGATGCGGTGTACGACAAGCTGAAAAAACTGATCGGCTTGCTGGTGCGCGAGGCGGAACTCCTGCAGATCGGGCAAAAGATCCAAAACGAAGCGCGCGGCGAGATCGAAAAAGTACAGCGCGAATATTTCCTGCGCGAACAGATGAAAGCCATCCAGCGCGAACTCGGCGAACGCGATGAGCAGGCACAGGAAGTGGACGAGTTCCGCAAGAAGATCGAAGATGCGAAGATGCCCGAGGAAGCGGAGAAGCAGGCAAAAAGGGAGTTGGAGCGTCTCGCGCGCCTGCCCACCGCCGCCGCGGAGTATGGAGTCATCCGCACCTATCTCGACTGGCTGGTATCCCTGCCGTGGTCGACCGCCACGCAGGATAATCTCGATATTGCCCATGCGCGCGAGATCCTGAACAAGGACCATTACGGGCTGGAGGACGTGAAAGACCGCATTCTGGAATTCCTTGCCATTCGAAAATTGCGCATCGACCGCAAGGACGAGATCAGGGAAGAATCGGCGGACGCGATCCGGCGCGAACGTGAAGGCGTCATCCTGTGTTTTGTGGGTCCGCCCGGGGTGGGGAAGACCTCGCTGGGGCAGTCCATTGCGCGCGCGATGGAGCGCAAGTTCCTGCGCGCCTCGCTGGGCGGGGTGCGGGACGAAGCCGAGATCCGCGGACACCGCCGCACGTACATCGGTTCAATGCCGGGGCGCATCCTGCAATCGCTGCGGCGGATCGGTTCGCGGAACCCCGTTTTCATGCTGGATGAAGTGGACAAGCTCACCAACGATTTCCATGGCGACCCCGCTTCGGCGCTGCTCGAAGTGCTCGACCCCGAGCAGAACAGCGAATTCCGGGATAACTATCTTGAGGTCGCCTACGATCTTTCGCAGGTCTTCTTCATTGCGACGGCGAATACGCTGGAATACATCCCCGGTCCGCTGCGCGACCGCATGGAGATCATCTACCTTTCCGGGTACACTGAAAATGAAAAGGCGGCGATCGCGCGCGGGTATCTGATTCCGCGCCAAATACGCGAGAACAGCCTGCGCCCGGACGAGGTCAAGTTCACTGACGATGCCCTGAAAATGATTATCCGCCAGTACACGCGCGAGGCGGGCGTCCGCAATCTGGAGCGCAAGATCGGCGCGATCTGCCGCAAAGCCGGCACCAAGATCGCCGAGAGAAAAGCGAAAAAGTTCAGGGTCACGCCGAAGCTGGTGGAGGAATTTCTCGACCATCCGATCTTCTTCGGACCCGAGGAGTTGAACAAGCGCACGTCCATCCCCGGCGTGGTACCCGGCTTGGCATGGACGTCCTTTGGCGGGGATGTGTTGTTCATTGAAGCCACCTCCATGCCCGGCGGACGCGGTTTTCAGATCACCGGTTCGATCGGCAATGTGATGCAGGAATCGGCGCGCGCCGCACTGTCCTATGTCCGTTCCCGCGCGGCTTCGTTGAAGGTGCCCCATGAGTTCTTCGACAAGCACGATGTGCACATGCACATCCCTTCGGGCGCGCAGCCAAAGGACGGTCCCTCCGCCGGGGTGACCATGGCTACTTCCATCGTGTCGCTGATCACGGGGCGCAGGGTCAAGCCGCAGGTGGGCATGACCGGCGAGATCACACTGCGAGGTCAGGTTCTCGCCATTGGCGGCGTCAAGGAAAAGGTACTGGCGGCGCACCGCAACGGACTGACGACCGTCATCCTGCCAAAGCGGAACGAACCGGATATCGACGACGTCCCGGACGAGATACGCAAGACGATGAAGTTCGTTTTCGCCGAGACCGTGGACGAGGTGATCAACGCCGCGTTGGAAAAACCGAAAAAGGCAAAACCATCTGCTGAAAAGAAAATCGCCGGTACGAAAACGAGAGCGGCGAAACCAACCGCCGAAAAGAAAACCGCGAAGAAAAAAACAACAAAGGCAAACAAGAATGTCAAAAGCAAAAGTCCTGCTCGCCGAAGATGACGATACCATGGTGACCCTGTTGAAGACCCTGCTGAAAATGGAGGGCTTTGATGTCGTGGCGATCCAGCCGGACGGCGACGTGATCAAAGCGGTCAAAGAAGAAAAACCGGACATCCTGTTGATGGATGTGTATCTTTCCCAGCAGAGCGGGCTGGAGATCCTGGACCAATTGCGCGGCATGGATGACACAGCCAACGTGCGCGTCATCATGTCGTCCGGGGCGAGCGTCAAGGAAGAATGTCTCAACCGGGGCGCCAACGGTTTTCTGCCAAAGCCTTATATGCCGGATGATCTGATCTCGATCTTAAAACAGAACATCCTGTCTGCATAATGTCCGAGCGTGTTACCCTGCGGGAATTTTCATTCGATCAGGATTACGAGCGCGTCCTCCAGTTTTGGAAGAGCATTGAAAAGGGGATGAACGTCGGGCGTTCGGATGCGCCCGAAGAGATCCGGAAGAAACTTCAGCGCGACCCCGACCTGTTTTTGGTGGCAGAAAAAAACGACACGATCATTGGGACGATCATCGGCGGCTTCGACGGCAGACGCGGCATGATCTATCACCTTGCCGTGGGCAGGGACCTGCGCGGGCAGGGTGTTGGCGCGATGCTGCTGGAAGAGGTCGAAAAGCGCCTGCGCGCCAGGGGCTGTCTCAAATGCCTGCTGCACGTCTTTGCCGACAACACGGAAGCTGTTCAGTTCTACAAAAGCCGCGGCTGGCGCGAGCAAACAGAAGATATCGTTTTTGGGAAAGAACTTTTATGACGATCCGATTTGGGATACTGACCCTCTCCGACCGCTCCTCGCGCGGCGAACGGGAGGACGCATCCGGACCGGCGCTGGCGGCTCTGCTCCGCGCTGAAAACTGTTCTGTCATCCGACAGCATATCTTGCCCGACGATGAAGCCGCCATCCGCGCAGCGTTGACCGAGTGGGCGGACAGCGGCGAGTTCGACGTCATCCTGACGACGGGCAGCACCGGTTTTGCCGCGCGCGATGTCGCGCCGGAAGCCACGCTGGCTGTGATCGAACGCCATGCGCCGGGGCTGGCGGAGGTCATGCGCGCGGAAAGCCTGAAGAAAACGAAGCACGCCATGCTCTCACGCGCCGCCGCCGGAATCCGCGGGCGGACATTGATCGTCAACCTGCCCGGCAGCCCCAAGGGCGCAGTGGAAAATTTACAGACCATCTTGCCCGTCCTGCCGCATGCCGTGCAGTTATTGCGCGAAGATCCCGATTCGGAAGCATCGCA
>CAYPHR010000134.1:0-7956 GCA_964410375.1 uncultured Anaerolinea sp.
GGTCAACTCTTCTGGCAACATCATACGCCAGCACAGAAGACATCAGCACCAAAAGCAGCTGGATTATGTGCACCTCTATCGGCCTGCTGTCGCCCAGATAATATACCCAAACAAGGACGTAAACCAACAACCAAAATGCAATTACAGCATAATAATTCAATTTCACCCCGGCGCGCATCAACCGCCCCACCACAATCAGTTCCGAAAAAACAACAAATGCCACCAGCAAAAAAAAGACCGGACTGAAGTCAATGACACTCTCTTGGAATTCATCAATATTTGAAATACCCAATATGGTTATTACATATAGAACAAGAATTGTTATTGAAACTTTTAATTCGCTCATAATACCTATCCTGCCATCAAATAATTAGAACAATGAATCCCGAACAAATCTCTTAACTTTTCTTTTTTGACAGGTCTTCCTATCATCCTTGCATTTATAATGAATCGGACTCAGAAGTGCCGCCCGACTTGCCGGCATCCCCTGATTAAGCGACCCTGCTCACGTTGAAAACGATACTGCCAGCTAATTTCCAGAAAGGGCACTCTATATTAAGGAATTATATGTCTTCTTGGATTAACAAAAAGATTTTAACATAAAACGAGAAGGTTTCAGTAATTACAACCAGAAATAGCATTAAAAATACCAATCAATCTTGTAAGAAACACCCCCAGCAACCCGTCCTACGGGCAGATCATCTCCCTTGGAGCCAATTTTGAGCGACCTCTATACCCTTCAACCAACCAAAATCATCATGTACAGTACTGAATATTGTGGCGACTGCCGCCGTGCCAAAATGTTTTTCGAAACCAACCAGATCGAATTTGTCAATGTGGGGCTTGAAAATAACGAAGAAGCTACAAAATTTGTCATACAATTGAACAACGGGTACCGGAGCGTGCCAACCATCGTCTTCCCCGATGGAAGCGTACTGGTCGAACCGGGATGGGATGAGTTACAGGAAAAGCTATCGGGCGGATAATCCCACAACAGTACACGGGAGTATAATCAATGTATGAAAAGGATTCCCGTTGTCTTCTTTCTCATTTTTCTCCTCACATCCTGTGATACGTGGGGAAACCCGCCTCAGCCATTTCCGGTCTGGACTCCCATCCCCACGATCACCCCCAGCATCGTCACAGCCACGCCTTTCATCATATCGCCTCCCACATTTGACAACACGATTGCGCCAGGCGTGACCGTTATCTTGCCGGTCACACCAACAAATACGGAAACCCCGCTTCCAACTCTGACCTTTTCGCCTGTCCCGCCAACCGAGACATTCACCCAATCCCCCTTCCAATCAGTGGACGTGGAGATCCTGGGGTGCAACACCAGCGTCGACATCCTGCGCGGCATGGGGGAGGTAACGAATGCTTACGTGCGCATCAAAAACAACGGGACGGTTGATCTTTCCAACACCTGCGGTTTCCTGCGAGCGATCGATGAGGGACGCGAACACCCCGATAAAAAAGTGTGTGTCAGCAGCCTCCCTGCTCAATATCAAGTAACGCTGAAGTTGACAGTCGACTCTACCTACCGGCAGGACACGATCATTCAGGTGGATGTGACATCCAACGATCTGGTCCTCGTGCGCGTGGACAAGCATTCCTGCCGGGATATCAGTTTCTTTGGCGGCGTGCCATCGGATGTAGGCGCGGTTAAGCCAATAGAGTGATGTTCCAAGTGTAGAAAAATGTCACAGCCGGGCAAGCAAGTTGAACGTTAGGAAGAGGCGTTCAACGGCATCCATCATAAACAAAGACACCCATAATCTTGATGATTAGGGTGTCTTTGTTTTGAGACGGGCAGGTCATTCACCTTTACTGAACCGGTTCCGCATCCCCTTGACCTTGGATTGCAGATCCTGGAAGAAATCGCTCTCGACGATTTCATTGACCTGCTTGGTCAACTTTGATTTATCGATCATGATCTCGAGTTGTTGAACACGGGCACGCAGCGATTTTTCACGCTGTGCAACCTTGTCCACCATGACCTTGAAAACGCTGGTCAATGTGTCGATCTCATCCCGATAAGCGCTCTCCGATTTATTTTTCTCCCATTCGTGACTGTAATCTCCCTCACCGATATTTTTTGCCACTTCCGCAAGTCCAATGATCGGTTTCGTGAGTTGACCGGAAAGCCAGTACACGAGGAAGAAGATCAAAATGTAACTGAGCAAAAATGCGATCGCGCCGCTAAACAATATCCCGGTCCGGACTTCGTCCACATAGTCGGCGGGAATATCCACACCGATCGCGCCAATGACCTGCCCATTGTCATCCACGATCGGCGCGTAGGTTGTGATCCAATTGCCAAAACTATCCGGGTAGGGTGTCCAAACATCCACCCGCTGTGTCAAACCGTCATAGATTCTGGTGTTGGTAGATATATATCGCTGACAGAATCGGAATCCGCCGCGCGGCTCGCGGAAGTAGCCGGTGCTGCCAATGGCAATCACTTCGCCCGGCTCGATACCTTTCACGTAGGTATAAATTCTTGTTCCCGGTTCCAGTTGTTGGGCAGCATACAGCCAGTTTGCATGCTCCATGTAAAGCGGATTATCTTCAGGGTAATAACCGTTCTCTTCTGCACCCAAAGCAGGCGGACACATGGGATTGTTCGCGCTCTCTTCCTCGTACAAACGCACGAAATTCTCCTTGTCGATCCCACGAAGCGTGCCGCTGAGCGTGTTTTCCAGGTTTTCCGTGATTGTCTGAAAAACACGGTCGTTTGTATATCGATAAAACCAGTAATAACTGAGAACGAACACGGGCGTAAAGATCAGGATAAAACCGATCCAGATCTTTACCCGCAGACTAAGAAAACGCCCCGAGTTATCCCTTGCTGGTTCTGTTATTTGTTCATTCATGTTCTTCTCTCTCCTGGACGCAAATGGTTTTTAACACATCAAGAATTATGGGGTGGTTTTCGGGCAAGCCGTAGTGATCCACTAAAAAAGCCAGAACAAAATTCGTGATCATGGCACTGGTGTATGTTTCCACTTTCACCGCAGGGTTGGGCAGAAATCCCATGTGCATTGGAGAAAATACGGTCATCTCCAGTTCTTCCGCACGGCTTCTGCCCTCGATCTCCGGGGGGAAAATGGGTTCCACGTATTTTAACGGCATCTGCACCAATCCGTTACGGGCATAATATTCCATCAATTTTTCAGGCTCGACCTCATTGACCATGCCGAGCGGAGGCGGGTCACCTTGTTCGGCGGCATCGCGAATGACCTGCGCCAGGCATTCATAGATCATAAAAATGGAAAGCCGCCGCCCCTGCACATGAACATTGCGAAAAGCCGGGTCGACTGCCAGCGAATGCGCCAATCCGCATTGGCGGCTGCGAATATAACGGAACGTGCGTATCCCCGCCGGTTGACCGTCCACCTCCACCAGCCAATAATGGACGATATGCCCCGGGCGGTGTTCAGGACCAAACCTTACCCTGCGCCTCATTCTCGGAACGTAATGCTGATACTGCGGAAAAAGCTTTTGGTAAAGCCCAAGCATCGCCCCGATCCGTTCAACGTCATCTGAACCATTTACTTCATAGATGGAGACGCGCTCCTCGCTGACGACCAATCTGGCAGGCATTAATTCCTTTAATCTCCAAAATCCAATTTATCCAATACGCTGGCTCCGCGTGTGCGGCGTTTCAACTGCCAGTTCAACATGCTTTGTTCATATGTGGCACGGACACGATAGGACGCATAAGCGGCAACGATCGCGATCACAATCCCCGCCCCAAGATATATTTTCGTGTACACGGCGCGCTCCAAGCCAAGCCGCAAGCCGACAACAATGATCGCAAATGTGATCAAACTGCCGATGATCGTCCCGCCTGACGGGAGATAGCTGTCAATGAACATGCTCACCCGTCCGCGTTTTTCATTTGGGACCATTGCTTGAAATGCCTTGCGGGCAGACAGGTCAAGCGTATCATACGATGCGCGGGAAATACCCTGCGAAACCGCGCTGCTCATATAGCCCGGGAAAAAGAAGTTGGAAATGACCGAAACCAGCATCACGAACGGCTGGATCAGAAAACTGCGGCGCAGGGTAAATGCTTCGATAATTCGGGCTGAAAAACTTTGAATGAAGATCGAAACGATGGCAATGACCAAATTGTAGATGGCATAGAACGACTGAAAACCGTTCCCAAGGTCGAATTTTGCATCCGAAAGGACATCGAAAAGCAGAATGGTCATCACACTGCCGGTCGCCAGCATGCCAAGCGCCAAATAGGCAAACGCAGGGACCATCTTGATGAAATCCCATCCTTCGGTCAAAGTCTCCCTCATGGACTCTGCCGGGCGGACAGGCGGGGGAAGTTTGATGGAGCGAAGCCGAATTCTGGATACAAACCAGGCAAGCAGGAATATGCCCGCGTTCAACAGCAGTAGATTCACTGTGCCGAAGTTCATTTGAGCATCCACCGCCGCAATTCCCAGCCCGACAATCGTGCCGAGGAAGGCAAAGTTCGCGATCACCGGCAGAACACGGCGTCCGGTTGCAGGGTCATAAATGTCATTGACGAGGATCCAGAACACGACAGGGAAGAAGCGCCACTGCTGGTCATTCAACAAATAGATCAGGGTATAACTAATGGAGGCAGGGAAGCCTTTTATCAGAAATGTAAGCGGCAATAAGGCGTACAGGGCAACGAACATAAGCAGCACCCCCGCCATCAATTTGATACGGTCGTATTTATCCACGATCAGAGATTGCACGCCCGTCGCCAGGATCAACAGAACCATATCCACAGCCCAGACCAAAAGGATGTAATGATCTTTCACTTCGCTCAGAAAGCCGCTGACCGATACAACCTTGGTGATCCCCATGGTGGCATAGTTGGCGAACAGGATAAAACCAAGCGTGAAAACCAGTCCACCCTCCCCCGGTCGCAATGGAAACCACTTTCTAAATTGTTGCCGCATACATTACCTCGAAAAATATTGACTTCACAAATCACGTCTCTTACAGGTTGCTTTGCGTACAAATCGCGATTAACAAATCCAACCTGCGGGAGGTCTTGTTCCAAATAAGGCGGTATTATAGTACACATTCCAACAGGAGAAGCTCGCGATTTCCTTTCAATTCCGATAAAAAGGTATAATGACCGCATGGCAGATGAACAACTCAAATCCCTGGCTCGAAACAAAATCGCCATGCTGATCGACGGCGACAACGCCCAAGCGGGCTTGCTTACCCAAATGCTGGTGGAAACCGGCAGGCACGGACAAGTGACCGTCCGCCGTATCTACGGCGACTGGACAACGACCAGCATGAATTCCTGGAAGGACACGCTCAACTTCCATGCCTTCCAACCCATCCAGCAATTCCGTTACACGGTGGGAAAGAACGCCACCGACAGCGCCATGATCATCGATGCAATGGATATCCTGCACTCGAACGTAGTGGATGGCTTCTGCCTCGTCTCCAGCGACAGTGACTACACCAGACTGGCTACGCGCATCCGCGAGACCGGGATTTTTGTCATGGGTATTGGCGAAAAGAAAACGCCCAAGCCGTTCGTCAACGCCTGCGATCTTTTCGTCTATACGGAAAATCTGGTTTCAGCCAAAAAACAAACCACCCAACAACGCACCCAGAAAAGCGGCGCAAAAAAGAAAGATGACGCTGATCCCAATCCCATCCCCCTGCTCACACAGGCGTTCGAGATGGCAGTGCAGCAGGACGGCTGGGCGTCACTGGCAACGATGGGAAATGCGCTCTACCAGCTCGACCCCGCTTTTGACCCGCGCACGTATGGTCACAAACAGCTTTCGAAAATGATCACCAAATTCAAAGACAAGTTCGAAGTACGCCTTCAGGAAATAGATGGGGGGTCTACCTTGTTTTTTGTGAAGGTCAAGGAATAAAAGAAAAGCGCCCCGGGAATTCGGGGCGCTTTGTGAATTTCAAACCACCAGCTTGTTTTCAGCAACTTCCTTGTACACATCCACGATCTGGGATGCGATTTTCTCCCACTCGTACTCAGATGCGTATTCCGCCGCCCTTTCACCCATTGCATTCCGCAGGTCATGATCCTCCAAAAGCAGGGACAGTTTCTCGCACAACATCTCCGGGTCGCTGTCCGGAATGGTAAACCCGGTCACTCCGTTCTGGACGAGGTACCCAAGCCCGCCCACATCCGAGGCGATCACCGGCGTACCGCACGCCATCGCCTCCAGCGCCACCATCCCGAACGACTCGTACAACGACGGCATTGCCAACACCTCCGCCGCGGAATAATAATATGGCAGGGTATCCTGTCCGCGTTTTCCCAAAAAGACCACCATCCCGCCCATGCATAACTCATCACTCATTGTTTGCAGGCGTTTCATTTCTTCGGACATTTCCTCAAAGCTCACACTGACATCCCCGCCAATGATCGCCAGATGGACGGGACGGTTAACACCTTTTAGATCCAGCCGGGACATGGCTTGGATCAACGTATCAATTCCCTTCAGCGGTTCGATGCGTCCCACAAACAACACCATGCGGTCTTCGGGTTTCAATCCGATGAACTGCTTTGCCTCATCCGCGGGGATGGGATAAAAATGGCAGGTATCCACTCCGGGCGGGATAATGACCAACTTGTGCGCATCCGCCCGATACAGGAAACGAAGCTGGGTCAACTCCGCCATGGTCGCAGTGATGATACGGTTCGCCCTACGGAGAACCTGCCTCTCACCATCCAGCCGATCATCCCCCGCGCGTTCATCCTCCGACCTCGCCACCCGATTCTTCATTTCCCCCAGCGTATGGAACATGTGGACGATGGGCGTGCCGCCCCACGCATTGCTGAGCGCCTCCGCCGCCAACCCGGACATCCAATAATGGCTGTGGATGACATCATATGAGATGCCTTTATTTTCAGCAAATTCTTTGACACCCTCGGCAAACTCAGGAATGTATTTTGCAATATCGATTTTACTCTTCGGTTCTTCGGGTCCGGCAGGAATGTGCACTACACGGTTGCCATACCCCAATTCATGGACAATATGCGGCACGTGCTCATCCTGCGAGCGCGTGAACACATCCACATGGATGCCCTGCCTGCCCAGTTCCCGCGTCAGGTCGCGGACGTAAACGTTCATCCCGCCGGTATCCTTGCCGCCCAGCGTCGCCAGCGGACAGGTATGATAAGAAAGCATTGCAATGCGCATCGACATATCTCCATGCTATCAGACAACTCGAAAATCGAAAAACTTGCGTGATTGGTTCAAATCTTGTATAATTTCGCGCGCTCGAAAAACCCGTATGCCACCATAGCTCAGCTGGTAGAGCAGACGATTCGTAATCGTCAGGTCGTGGGTTCGTATCCCACTGGTGGCTCAAGCAAAAAGACTTCCGAAGCGGAAAATTCGGAAGTCTTTTCTATTATTCGATCCCATCGAAAATATGATCGAGTACATCTCCGCTCACGTCGAAGACCGAGCCATTTTCGGGCAATGCCTCCTCCATCATCCATTTCGGCAGGCGGTCATCTTCCTTGGTGAAGCCCGCGCGTTTGTTGAACTCGCGCTCCAGCTTGATGGTCTCTTTACCAAGCGCCTGCAAAATATTATCAGGGACATCATCCCAGCCGTAGCGCGCCTTAAGCAGACGCTTCACCACGCCATCGGGCGTCGCCGCATAGCCAAAGCCTGCGAAGATACATGCGCCGATGGTGTCATAACCCGCCATGTTCAATTGCGCATTCAGTGAAGCATCTCTTTGGACAGTTGGGTCAAGGTGATCGATCTGCGCGCGGATGGTCAAACCGCAGGTGTGGTCTGCGCCTTGCGGCGTGGTGGCGTACGTCACACCTGTGCCTTTGATCGAGCGCGGCTCATACGCGGACATTGCCTGTCCCTTCACGGCGGGTACGCGCTCGATGCCGTATTTTTTGCCCACCGCCACCGCTCCATCGCCGAGAATTCGTCCCAACTCCGTCCC
>CAYPHR010000135.1:0-7909 GCA_964410375.1 uncultured Anaerolinea sp.
TTCTACAAAACGGACATTCCCCCGTTCATGCATAGTATAGCACTCCCTACCCGCTGGGATTCACATCCCACGGCGCGACGCCCCGCCCGCCCCCGCCTCGCAACGACCTTATCACTGGCTCTGCCAACCCGGGCAGTACCTCCGCTGTTGCCGCCAGCAGACCGAAACAGCCCGCGATCATCATGTCACCAAATGGAACGGCGAAATACGGGCGAAGCCTTTGGAGTACAGGAGCTTGCTCCTGTATTTTCGCCAGCGCGCTGGCTGACTCCATAAACATGCTCCGTCTCGGTCCAGTCACGACCACATCGAAATCATCTTTCCCAAACTCAAAGGGATCATCCGAATACATCAACGCGCCGTGACCCATGTCATCGAACACATCTTCGTGCCTGAGCGAGCCGTCCGCCAGTTTGCGGATGAGACCTTCCAACTTCGGCAGGTCAATTTCGCCGGTGTGATGCTCGAACACGCCGTCAATGCCTTTTTCTCCCAGCCGAAACGCCAGCGTGTGGAAGTTACCGACATTGCAGACGATCTTATGTTTGCGCGTAGTCACTTGAGGGTCAAAGTTTGCGCCCAACACTGCCGCGGGAGCCGTGTCCATCACCACCAGCGGACAGGGCAACTCTCCCGCCGAGTCCGCGACGGATTGCAGGCGCGTCATGATGGCGGGGATGTTGTCGGAAAGAAAAGCGAACGCGGAAAGCGAGTTCTTTTCTTTTATCCGTTCATCCAAATAATCAAACCGGAACTGTCTGTCCGATATGCCCGCGGGCGCATTGCCGTGGTCAAAGACGGCGACGGCAACTGCCGCAAGGTCATGCAGTGAAACGCCATAATCCTTGAAGGTCTTGGAGATCAACTCGAAATCAAAGTCTTTTAACTCCAATTCTTCCACATCTTTCATCTTTCTTCTTTCATCATCGGAGACGATCTTTATCCCCAACGCCTCCACCTTATCCAACTCATCGTTCAACGTTGTCGCGGCGGAAGGCGTCATATAGACGGGAACCCCTGCGCGCGCGTACTCTTCGATCGCCCAAGCCGAGGGACCGCCGCCCATTTGATGTCCAGTCAGCAGGATCGGGGTCCGAAGATGAAGCGCCTGCTTGAGACGGCGGTGAACCATCATGGTAGGCGAAGGCAGGACGAGTTTGAATCCGTTTTCGATGTCGAGATCGGAGTCGTAAAGAAAAATATCCTGCGTGCCTGTGCCAATGTCTACTGTTAAGATTTTCACACAAAACTCCCCCCTCTCCTTTTAGGAGAGGGGACGGGGGTGAGGTCAGAACTATATCTCAACTCCCAGCCAAATGCGGATGAGATAGCCGATGATGAACGAGAAGACCGCCACGCCGAATGACAGCCCCGCCATTTCCAAAAAGCGCGCGCGGAAGGGTTCGTCCTTGGCGACGGAGATGTAATAGTTAAAGACTGCGATGATGATCACCGCAGTGACGAGCGCCCATGCCAGGTTGAAGAAGTAATTTTCGAAAAGCAGGTACGGCAGGATGAGCAGGAAGACGGTTACGATGTAGGCAATGCCGGTGTAGATCGCCGCGCGGACAGGGTGTTTGCCCGTGTCCTCCGAGCGCGTGGAAAGATACTCGCTCGCCGCCATCGACATTGCCGCGGCGATACCTGTGATCAAGCCGGAAAGGGCGATCAATTGTGTATTTTGCAGGGCAAGCGTCAGACCGGCAAGAGCGCCGGTCAACTCCACCAGCGCGTCGTTGAGACCCAGCACCACCGATCCCGCGTATTCCAGCCGCTCCTCGTTGAGCATGGCGATCAACCGCTCCTCGTGTACATCCTCCTCGTGTTGGATGCGTTCCGCATCGGGGATGAACGGGATCACGTCTGCATAATTCTTTTGCGCCTGTTCCTCGCCGCGTTCCATGAGTTTGATGCCGAAGGTGTAGCCGAAGATGCGGCTGAGAAGGTAATACCACCAGACCTGCGCCCAGTTCGGCGAAACATCCTGCTTGCTGTATTCCTTCCACTCGTTGTAGTGGCGGAGTTCGTCTTCCGCGATCTGCTTTATGATCTTTGCGTTTTCGGGCGAATTGATCTTATTCGCAAGCCGCGAGTAGATGTGATGTTCGGTGATCTCCGTGCGCTGAAAGTCCAGCACCTTTTTACGAATGCCTTCGCTCAGTTGCTGCATGTTGCTCTCCTTGGTATGACGGTTCTGCGGCAATTGTACGCCATTTTGATAATCAAAAAAGATGCGCCGCGCGGCGCATCTTTTTTTGAGAATTTCGTTATGCCTTTTGCAGGACAAAGTACCAATACCGGCGGTTGTCGAGGTGGGGCAGGGCGTTGGGAGAGTTGGGCGACAAGCCCGCAAAGTGCAGGAACTGCTTTCGCAGAATGGCGGGAATATAGGTATTGACCAGCCAGATGCGCCGCTCGCGGTCCAGTTCCATGGCTTTCAGCACGTTTTCGGTAATGTCTTCCTTTTTGATGAGTTTCAGTCCCATCGCTTCGATCTGCGCGTGCCAGTCTGCCACTTTCTCTTCGTAGCGCAGGTCGGTGTAAAGGAAGTACCCGCCGGGTTTGAGGATGCGCTTCACATGCTGGAAGAACTTTTTGATGTTCGGGTAATACAACGACGCCTCGACGTTGACGACCACATCGAAGGAATTCTCGGGGAAGGTCAGCGCCTCGGCATTGCCGTGCTGGAATTTGAGTCCATCCATATCATACTGCTCGCGGCAGAACTCGATGGCACGGGCGGAGAAATCCACGCCGGTGTAGGAGCGCGGCTTGAAGTACCGCATGATGAAGTTCGCGCCTCCGCCCCGCCCGGAACTGACTTCCAGCGCGTCGGCGTTTTCCCAGTCCACATGTTTGGCGACGTAATGATACAACTGCAGCGGATAGCGGTGGATCTCATCATCAGGATCGAGCGGGATCGGCTCATGTCCCTGATGGTGGGCGGTATACCCGAAGTTCATGAAGATCACATCCCGTTTGACGTTGAGCGCGGAGATGAATTCGTATTGCAGGCGTGTGAGCAGGCTCTTAAGATTTGGGAATCGGTGGAATAATAGCTTGTTAAGCATAACTCTCTCCATGAGTTTTGTGTTCCAGAGGGAACGAACTGTCTCTGGTATTGGAATGCTGCGTATTATAACCCCGCGACGGATATCGAGATAGCACAAATTATCGGAAAACGCAGACTTAATCCCCCTCCTGGCTGGCATGGCGCAGATTGTGATAGATCGTGAAGAATAACATCTCGCGGACGGTCAAGTTCCCGATGACGGGATGGGGCAGTTGGTATTGGTCGAGCGCCGTTTCGTCCCACTGCTCACAGGCGGAGACGAGGTCTTCCATCGCTTTTGCAAGTTGCTGTAATTGCTGTTCTTTGACCGCTTCCAGATCTGCATTGGGGACATCTTCCTCTGGTAGAAAACGCCCCGAGGCTTTGGCGCCTTTTGCGATCTCGCCCCGGTAGATCTGACAGATCTCTTCATAGGTCTTGGATGCTCTCTCTGCTTTTCCAAATACGGATTGCAGCGCGATCTTCGGCAGTTTCAAGGCTTTGGCGATCGGCTTGACTGCCTTGATCATGTGGTCGACATTATCCGAAGCAGACCAGACTTCGCCCTGCCGCGTGAAGTACTCCTGCACAGGGATGGTGGAAAACCACGCCTGCGCGCGCTGGTTCGAATCATGCAGTGCGGCGATGATCTCAGGTTTTGACTGAATGGGCAGCATGTTGGATTTCCTTAAATTACACTGTCATCCCGGACGATACGGCGCTTTGTTATCGATACTCCCGACGAATTGGGGCAATTTTTTGTGTCCCAGATTTTGTCGGATCGCCATGTTCTCGCCCAAGTGATACCAATAATGGTAGATGGTGCGTTGCAGCAGGTTGCCATATGTGCGTTGGATTTCCTTCCCATTACTGACGACGTTTTTCTCAAGTTTCTTCGATGTCAACGTGTCCAGCCACGGGTCGGCGGCTTTGATGATCGCATTCCATGCGGACAGGATCTCATTTAATGGCGGCGTGCTGGCGGGGGCGCCGTTGGCAAAATCACGGGCGATCTCCGGGAAAAGGGTGATGCCCTGCGCGTAGGAGAGAAAATAGCGCTGTTCCTGCCAGGCGAGATGCCCGATGTTCCAACTGATGGAATTCATCGGCAGAAAGCGTTTGACGCCTTCCTTTTCAGTGACGCCTTTGATGCCGCGCAGGAATTCACTGCGGGTAAATCGTAATTGAAGGACGAGCGGATGGGGCATGGGCGGGTCTCCGATCAGGCAAAGAGTTGTGTGCGGATTATAAAGCAAACAAAAGCCTCGGAACATTTACGCTCCGAGGCTTCACTGTTCACTGATAACTGGTCACTGACTTACGCTTCCAAATCATACCCCTCAGGCAGCCAACAGCAGAGGACAAGTTCCCTTGCCGCTTTGACCTCGTCCATGCGGCCGAAGCGCGTGGTGCTTGGCGCATTGTGGAGCAGGTCCGGCTGGGATTTGGCTTCTTCCGCGATCTTGATCAACGCGTCGGCGAAGGCATCGAGCGTATCCTTGTTCTCGGTCTCGGTCGGCTCGATCATCAGCGCCTCGGACACGATCAGCGGGAAGTAGTTTGTGGGCGGGTGGAAGCCGTAGTCCATCAGGCGTTTGGAAATATCCAGCGCGCGGATATCACTGCCTTCGAAGCGACCTTCTGCCACAAACTCGTGCATGCAGATGCGGTCGAACGGGATCTTGTATGTGCCGCGCAGTTTTGCCTGCAGGTAGTTGGCATTCAGAACCGCATACTGCGCGATGTCCTTCAAGCCGTCCGGTCCGTGCATGGCGATGTAGGTATACGAGCGGACAAGTCCGCCGCCGAAGTGACCGTGGAAGGCTTTCATGCGCCCGATGGATTTCTCAGGCGTGACAAAGCCATACAGCGGAGCCATGTCATCATCGCCTTCTTCGACGATGCCGACCAGCGGCGCAGGCAGGAAGTCCACGAGGACGGGACCGACGCCGACGGGACCGGAACCGGGTCCGCCGCCGCCGTGCGGGACGGAGAAGGTCTTGTGCAGGTTGAAGTGCATCACATCGAAGCCGAGGTCGCCGGGGCGGACGATACCAAGCAGGGGATTTAAGTTTGCGCCGTCGCCATACATCAAGCCGCCGCATGCATGGACCATCTCGATCACCTTCTCGATGTTCTCGTCGAACATGCCGAGCGTGTTCGGGTTGGTGAGCATCATGCCAACGACGGTGTCATCGCAGGCGGCTTTTAGTTTTTCCAAATCCACGTTGCCGCGCTCATCCGAGGGGATGGTGACGACGCTCATGCCCAACATGCCGACCGAGGCGGGGTTGGTTCCATGAGCGGCATCGGGGATGAGCATCTTGGTGCGTTTGCTGTCGCCGCGTGATTTGTGATACGCCGCCATCATCAGCACGCCGGTAAATTCGCCGTGCGCACCGGCGGCGGGCTGGAGGGTTACACCGGCAAAGCCGCTGATCTCCTTGAGCCATTCCTGCATTTCGTACATCAGCGCGAGGTTGCCCTGCACGGTTTCGATCGGCTGTAGCGGATGGGTGAAGAGATAGCCTGGCAAACGGCAGGTGTCTTCGTTGATCTTCGGGTTGTATTTCATGGTGCAGGAACCCAAAGGATAAAAGCCGCTGTCCACCGAGTAGTTGAAACTGGAAAGTTTCATATAGTGGCGGACAACGTCCACTTCGGCGAGTTCGGGCAGGGGCAGGTCGGAGCGAAGTAAATCTTTGGGAGGCAGGGCAGTTTCGGGCACGTCGGAAGCGGGCATGGTCACGCCGCGTCGCCCCGGGGAAGAGAGTTCAAAGATGGTGGGTTCGACTATGGTTGCCATGTCTACATCTCCTTCAGCACTTCGACGAGCGTGTCGATCTCGTCCTTGCTGTTCATCTCGGTCACCGCGACAAGGATGTGGTTTTGAAGCGCGGGGTAATCCTTGCTGAGGTCGTAGCCGCCGAGGATGCCGTTGTCGAGCAGGTATTGGTTGACTTCGCCCGCAGGTTTGGGCGTGCACAGGACGAACTCGTGGAAGAATGGCTCCATGAAGCACAGACCGAAGCCGTCGATCTTGCTGAGTTCGCCTGCGGCGTAATGCGCTTTTTGATAGCACAGGTTCGCCACTTCCTGCAATCCCTGTTTGCCGAGTGTGGACATGTACACGGCGGATGCCAGCGCGAGCAAGCCTTGATTGGTGCAGATGTTCGATGTTGCGCGTTCGCGTTTGATGTGTTGTTCGCGCGCGGTGAGCGTCAGCACGTACGAACGCTGTCCGCGGTTGTCAACGGTTTCGCCGACCAGACGTCCCGCCATTTTGTGGACGTAGGATTTGCGCGTGGTGAAGAAGCCGAGATACGGTCCGCCATACCAGAGCGGGATGCCGAACGGCTGTGCTTCACCGACGACAATGTCGGCGCCCATATCGCCGGGCGATTTGAGCATGATCAACGCGGTGGGGTTTGCAACGATACACACGAGCGAGCCCTTGGCGTGCGCGTCTTCGATGAGCTTGGTGTAGTCATGGATGCGTCCGAAGAAATCGGGGTATTGCACGATGACGAGCATGGTGTTCTCGTCGATCAGGGATGTCAGCGCTTCGGGACCGACCTCGAGGTCTGCTGAGGGGTCATCCCCGGCTTCTTCCAGTCCCATGCCTTGTGAGTACGTGCGGATGACTTCGCGGTACTGCGGATGTACGGTGGGGGAGATGACGATCTTCCTGCGTTTGCCGCGGAATTGGGCATAGGCGAGGTTGACCGCTTCGGCGGTGGCGGTCGCGCCGTCGTAGTGCGAGGCGTTGGAGACGTCCATGCCGGTCAGGTTGGTCATCAACGATTGATATTCGAAGATGGCTTGCAGGGTGCCTTGTGAGATCTCCGGCTGGTATGGCGTGTAAGCGGTGTAGAACTCGCCGCGCCGCAGCATGTGATCCACAACGGATGGAACGTAATGATTGTACGCGCCTGCGCCGAGGAAGGAGATGAGATGTTCGCGCACGTTCTCGTTGCTGGACGCCATATCCGCAAGGTGGGCGGCAGCTTCCATTTCGGTCAGTGCGGGGGGAAGGTCAAGTTTGGGGAAGCGATGTTTTGCGGGGACCGCATCGAAGAGATCGTCCAGCGATTTTACGCCGACGGTCTTCAACATCGCATCCCGTTCTGCGGGTGAAATCGGGATATAGGTCATATTTACCTCGAATTGTAGGGGCGGGGTCAACCCGCCCTTACCAATTAATGGGAGCGTCCCTCGCAATACTTTTCATACTCAGCGGCATCCATCACTTCTCCAGCCGCGCCGCCCTCGACCTTGATCATCCAGCCTTCGCCGAACGGATCGGTGTTGAGGGTCTCGGGCGCATCGGAAAGTCCCTTGTTCACTGCGCTGACTTTTCCAGCAGCGGGTGCGTAGATCTCCGCCGAGGCTTTGACCGATTCGACCGAAGCGATCGGCTTGCCGACTTCAACATCTTCACCTTCTTCTACGAGGATCTCCACGAAGACGATGTCGGAGAGCTGGCTTTGGGCGTAGTCAGTAATGCCAGCCGCGCCGGAGGCGGGGTCGAACCATTCATCAGACTTTGTAAATTTAAGATTGGCAGGTGCGTTCATTGTACTTATCTCCTTGTTTGGATTTGGCGAATCAAAAAAGGACACGCGGTTTTATAACCGCGCGTCCTCTGTAATGGAACCTGAGAGATTGGGATAGTCGTTTCGTCGGTTTGTCTACTGTCCCGTGGTTCATTGGCTTTGACCACCGGACTGTTCAAACATGTGACCGTTCGACTAACTTTACACCGTCGGTATCCCGGAATGGGATTTTCCAGAGTGATACAAATGCAGGGTCCTTTTGCCTGAGAGTTTCATCTGGGTTCGCCTGTTCCAGATTTGC
>CAYPHR010000136.1:0-7882 GCA_964410375.1 uncultured Anaerolinea sp.
TGCTGACCACGCTGTCGTCCCAGCGGTTATCGTGGGAGCGTCCCATTGCGATCAAGGCGCTCGCGACCCAGGTCGGGTCGGCACGCTGAAAGGCGGTTTCGATGATATTGACCATTTCATCGCGCGAGGAATAACCGAGCGATTCGAGCGCGCGTTTTCGAAGAGATGGATTTTCATCGCTGCGGATGACGGAGATCAGGGCATCTTCCGTCTTGCGGAGCAGACTTTCGTCAAGTTCTTCCAGCTCACCAAGCAGGACAAATTCGCCAAGTAAATTCGCGGCTTCGATGCGCGGAGCGAGTTCGGTGTCGTGGAGGAAAATGCCGATCATTGTGTCAACAAGTTTCGGGTCGTTTGACTCGGCGAGCAGTCCAATGGCGCGGGCGCGGACTTCGCCATCCGCGTCATCCAGCAAAGACCTGCCGATGTCTTCATACGAAACGAGGGTGTCCGTATCGAGGTGAGCTAAAAGCGTGTCGAGCAGGAGCAGCTTTCGCTCCGGTTTGACGCTGGACCACACATCCATGAACAAGCGCAGGGATTTCGGGTCGAGGTCGGAGTAATGCTGGAGATGATTCGCCGGAATGTCCTTTTTGGAATCCAGCAGGTGATCGAGAATGTTTTGGAAGGAAAGGGTCTCAGACATGGTTATGGTAGCGGGATCTGGGCGGGGTCGATGAAATCGCGGATGTTGACGAACAGCATCAGGCTGATAAGCAGGAGCATGGCAATGCCGTTGACCATGTTTTCCCATTCGTGCGGGATGCGTTTGCGGAAGAGAATTTCGGGCAGCGTGAACAGGATGCGCCCGCCGTCGAGCGCGGGGATGGGGAAGAGGTTGAACACACCGAGCGATACGCTGAGCAAACCGATGATGTTCAACGTCCAGTTGGTGGGGCGGGCAGGCGAGGCGCTTCCGCCTCCGCTCTGAGCGGCTTCGGCTTCCTGACGGCTGGAGACGTCCTCCTCCACCGCGAAATCGAACAAGTCATAAATACCTCGGAAACCGACCAACCGCGCCTCCTCCGGCGCGATGACGCCTCGAATAAGGGCGATGGGCAGGTACACGATGGTCGCCGCCTGCAGACCGGTGATGGTCGCGCCGCCTGTAATGCTTTCAACAAATGTGGCAGGGCGTGTGGGATATGCCAGCCCAACGCCAAGCGCGCCTTGTTCCCGTGTGCGGCTGGAAAGCGGCGTGGCGCTCACTGTGAACTGTCTGCCATCCCGTTCGATCACCATTTCAACCGGCTTGTCGAGATTCTCGCGGATGATGGCGATGGCGGCATCCACCTCGGTGACGCTCTGTCCGTTGATGGAAAGGATAATATCGCCGGATTGGAGATTTGCCTGCTGTGCGGGGGAATTCTCCGAAACCGCATCCACCAAGATCGTGCCCGGCACCGGAACGCCTTGTGATGCAATCACAATCGCAAAGACGATGACAGCAGTCAGCAGGTTCATCAGCGGACCCGCGAACAAGACCACCAGCCGCTTCCACGGGTTGGCGGAGGCAAGTCCGCCCGGCACATTCGGGTCGTTCTCACCTTTCGGGCGGATGAATCCACCCAGCGGCAGGGCATGGATCGTGAACTCCGTTCCCTGCCATTTGAAAAGCGTCACGAGTTTATACGAAGGCAGACCAAAGCCAAATTCCTCCACCTCGATCTTTGCCCAACGCGCGGCAATAAAATGCCCCAACTCATGCACAAAAATCATCCCGCTCAACGCGAGAAAGAACACAATGAACGTCGTCATATCAAATCCTTCTTACAGGCGTTAAAAGCCCGTTTAATCTCCATGTTTCAAAACGGATTATATCTTCAAACGGATTCACCGAAGTTAATCTTTTATTAGACGCTTCGTGCGCTTCATTTCTCCCCGGTGGTTGATACTGTTTTCTGGAGCCGATCCTACCCCGTAGATCAAACGACCTTCGCCGCGCCGCCGACTCCTGCGACCAGTACATCTGTCACGCCGGGCAATTCGCGCAGGCGTTTTTCCACTTCCTTTGCATGATCTCCCAAACACAACACATGGACGTTTGCGCCCGCATCCACCGTGTAGCCGACGGGAAGTCCGCTTGCGCGCCATTCGCGTACGTGATGGAAGATTTCCACCGTGGCGGCTTGCCAGTACATCAGTGGCGGATTGGATGTCATCATCACAGCGTGCATCATGTCCGAGTCGTGTTCGATGATGTTCGCAAAGACTTCGAAATCCTTGTTGAGTATCGCATTGCGGCAAATATCCAAACGGCGCGAAGCATCCGCCACACGCGCATTCTGTAACGGGCTTGTCCCTGCGATGGCGTGACCTTCGGTAGAGCCGGTCTTCTTGTGCGCGGCGCTGACAATTGCGACACAATCCACCAGGTTCCAATGGTCAACGGGCGCGATGGAATATGCGTACGAGTCGCTTTCAGACGCGCCCATTTTCCACTCCACGAATCCAGCCGGGATGGAGCGGGCGGCGGAACCCGATCCACGCCGTGCCAAAACCGAAAGTTCGGATTCGGTCAGGTCAAGTCCAGCCGCTTTGCTTCCCGCCACTGCCAATGCCGCGAACGCCGCCGCAGAGGAGGCGATCCCAGCGCCGGCAGGGAAGTTGTTCTCGCTGGTCACCTCGGCTTTTTCATTTATCTTTGCCATTCCGCGCACAAGATCAAGAATGGACGAGACCCGCGCCAGTCCCTTGCCGGAAACAGGCTTGGAGTTGATGAGCAGGCTGTCGGTCGGGAGCGAGGCGGAAAACGTCACCGTGGTGCGGGTGAACAATCCATTCAAATTCATGGAAATCGAGCCGTTGACAGGCAGACGCAGGTCATGGTCACGGTTTCCCCAATATTTGATGAAGGCGATATTGGCAAAAGCGACAGCCGTTGCTGTGGGGTTACTAGACATTTGACGTAAATGACCCTTTCATTATCTTCAATCGCTAGTGTACCACGAACATCTAGCATCTCCAGAACCTGCCGTTTTTGTTCGAATGTTGCGGTATCCAACACATCTTTTATCGTCTCACAAAACAATCTTATGTCTTCCACTTGGGCATCAGACAAAACCAACTGGTCAAGAAACGAGGAGATTTCTGCCTGTTCCTTTCGGAGATTCTCAATATTTTCTTCAAGTCTCGCACGTCTTTCTGAAAGCATATCACGTTCAAAATCTCCTGACAGGTACAGGTCCAGTAACTTATTTAATTGTTTTTCATTCTCAGCTATATGACCTTCTATCAACTCCAACCGGGCTGTCAAAGCCTGATTGCTCCTGCCTTGTTCCTCCTGTCGATCCTGTAAACCGGCAACAATGTATTCCGGATGCTGAATGATGTTGACAAGCCATGCCCATACCGCATCATCAACATCCCTTCCACGAAACATGGGCATATCACATCTCTTGATAGGTCGTCTTTCTGTTGCTTTGCAGTAGTAATAGGTATTCTTCTTTCTTGCGCGACCCTGATAAGTAAAGCCGCACTTGGCACACCTTAACCTTCTCGCTAAAAGATATTCATGCTTTAAGTGTCGATCTGCCTGTGCAAGATTGAATTTCATTCGCGCCTGCGCCAAATTGAAAGTCTCCTTATCAATGATTACTGGTACAGGGACGCCAACCCATTCATCCCGTGAACGAGGTACCTGTTTGCCAAATCCACATTTTGGCCTGGCTGGTCTTACCTTTCCATCATCGATTACCTTCGTCTTGCCATAATGCCAAGTGCCAGTATACGTCTCGTTTTTCAAGATGTGCCTTATCATTTCAGGTGCCCATGACCCAGGCTCATATTTCTTGTAGATGTGTCCATGTTTATCGCCCCGGGTGATGACCCTCATTTCGGTCAATTTTTTGGCAATGGCATTCATGGACATAGGACCACTATCGCCATCTCCTCTCAAATACCAATTGAAAACATTGACAACAATCTGCGCCTCCTCTTCATCCACTTCAAGCCAGGACTTGTGCGGCTCAGTAATTGTTTTATATCCGTAAGGTGGACGTGACCCGACAATCACAAACCCACTTTGCGCCTTGCCGCGTTTTCCCCGCTTGCTTCGTTCCAGAATCTTTGCCTTTTCATATTCAGCAATACTGGCGCGAATCTGTTTTTGGAGCCGGCCTTCATCGCTATTGTCATATTGACCAATCACATATTCAACCGTGACTCCCAATCGCAGGAACTCCTCCTCGATCAGCGCCTGATAAACGCTTTTTCGGGCAAGGCGATCAATGTCGTACACGATAATGACATCAATGGGTTCCTGGGCAGCAAAATCCCGCAAGGCATTAAGTTGAGGGCGATCAATGGTTGCACCGCTGTAATCCTCGGAGAATGTCATTAAAAGGACATAACCGCAATCGGCGGCATATTGCTTGCAGGCATCGACCTGGGTGTTTAAACTGTAGCCCTTGGTCTGTTCATCCGTACTGACTCTAGCGTAAATTACCGTACGCTTATTCATGAATGGTTTCCTTGTTGGTATTTGTCAAAATACCAGCCGGTCCGGCTGGCGGCAGTCAATCAATTCTGGACAGGGGATTTGAGGAAATCCTTCATCTCGTGAAACAGTTCGGGACCCAGCACCTGGATCTGCTCATCAATTCCAAGACCTACGCCATTGATCAGGTCGGCAAGCAACATTCCCATGTTGCCTTCAACCTCGATCAGACTGGAACTTCCGGCAGCATCCTGCCATTCCTGACGGATGCGCGTGAGCGTGCCTACCAGTTGAAATCGTTGTGTGGAAGGGGGTTGAAACATGTGATTCTCCTTTTGGGGTTGGGCGACCTGTATTCCCCGGCTGGAATACAAATCGCCCTGATGGAATCCCACCAGGGCGAATCAAAGGGGCTGTATAATAAAACCAGCCCTCCCTCCGCTCTAGCCGGTGGGTTGGGTGAGGGTCGTATTGGTGCTACGAACACCAGTACGACCCGTTATTCTGGCTGTGAATTTCATTGCCAGCAATGAAATTATAGCACAGGTTTTACGGTTGACAAGTCCCCGTTATCAATCACGTTATGGCTATGTTGTTATGCCTTATTTCGTTTGGGTTTACGGCCGCGCTTCTCTCCATGCTGTTCCCTGCTCTTCAGGAATTCCTGCAGGGATTTGCGGCTGACCTGCCAGGATTGCCCCCACTTGCGACCTGTGATCTTTTTGGCGCGCACCAATTTACGGATGTAATCCAATTCATATCCACTGATCTGCACGGCCTCATATGTTGTCAGCCAATCTTCCATAGATGTTCGCGTCTCCAAACGATATTATAACGTTGTGAACGGGGAATTTGGAACTGGTGTCCCGGATGTAAATGTTCTGAAGCGGGGTATAGCATCCAGGACTACGATTACTCTACGGAATAAAGTCCGAGAATTGTATGACTTCACAATATGAACGAATAAGAGGAGAGCTTAACGGAAACAAGGTTCCGGTTTTTTCACAGACTGATTCAGGGTCATCCACCCACACCATCAACTCCTGGATAATCCCGTAGGGAGTTTCGTATTCCAAACCGTAGAGTTTCCGTACTGGAGAATGCTACTTAAGGGTTGCCGCAAGGCAACTCTTATTTTTCATTGCAGTGAAAGGAAACCATGCACAAGAAAGTATTCCGTGCCCATTACAGGGCGATGCCGTTACAACGTCAAAGAAAATTGCAGTTCATCCAGGCAGGAGAATCCGCATGACCGCGGCAACTCCCTCTGAGGAAACAAAGCCAGACCTGACCCCGGAACAGAGAAAGGCACTGGGTCGGGTCTACAGCTACCTGATGGACATTGCTCGTAAACGCCTGATCCAAAAGGATGCAGCTGCCAATCCACAACTGCCATCAGGAAATGTTGATGGTGACCAGGGAAAATCCGAGGACGCAGCCGATGCTGCACAGAGTCCAGCGCCGGCATAATCATGCAATCGAGAACATCCTCAGGTTGTGCGGTCAGAAGGAAGAAACAAGCGCACAACCTGCCCATCGAAATTCCGCCAAATGATTCCAATTTGCAAAGACCTTTCAATTTGCATTTTGGAGGGGAGTCCAACCCAAATAAATGACTAAATTGTACAAATAGGGTAACAAATGTCATTTGAGATTCGCAGAACTGGTAATAAAATATCCCGCTTTTGACGTTTAGTTTTGAGGTCAACCATAATGAACCACTTCAAAAGGATGTGGGGTCATTATCTGGCGCTGGTGATCGTGATTACCATCCTGATTTTCCCCATCTCCTGGATCTACAGGCTAATTCATCGATACTACGGACCCGAGGATGCCCTCGTGGCCCTGGTCGTCATATCCATTGGGATCATCATCCTTGGAATCCGGGGCGGCAAATACGCCTATACACTTCATCGTTTTGTCCGGGACGAATCAGAAAGAAGAACGCAGGGGGATGGAAAACAGGTCGTCTTTGAAATGTTCGGGATCGAATTCTATCAATCCGGTTCTTCCCAATCAAACCCCGTGGCACCCCAAAATGAAACCATCCAACAAGATACCCGGGACGATCATGACGATCTACAGGATCTGATCTCATCCGGAAACCGCAAGCGCCGTGGAAAACAAACCCGCTACCCGGAAGACAGAATCCGCAGGGTGGTCCTGCGCTGGGAACGGCGCGATCCATCCTTCTCCGCCAGAACCCTGGAGGAGTTTCTCGAAGAGGAATTTGGCTGTGGACCGGATGGTGTGCTGCTGGTACCCACCTCCACGTTTTATGACTGGCGGCGCAACGTATTAAAGGAAATAGAGGAAAAACAAAGGAAAACCCTGACAGAAACACCCTCGTAACCAGCCCGTCGGAGCCAGATCAAGAGGAAAATAATTTCCGTAGATATCCCGTAATCCAAACCGTACAATTCCCGTACTCCCAGATGCTACTAATGAGCCGCCGACAAAGCGGCTCATTTTTTTCAGCATCTGAAGGGAACCCTATGGCAAAGATAATCGTGTATCTGGGCGAACAGGAACGCGAGGCGCTGCAACAACTTGCGCAGCGTGAAATGCGCGTACCGCGCGCCCAGGCAGCCCTGATCATTCGCCGGGAATTGACCCGGCTGGGCATGCTGCCTGAACAGGAAAAAATACAGGAAACCGAGCGACCGGAAGGACAACCGGCGGAGGTGCAACCATGAGATGTTCAACCTCTTCCGCAACCATCAAGCACAGTTACCCTGTTGTTGGAGGGGCATGGACTGCCTCTCCGGTCATGACAACAGAGTGCAATGGGATTCGACTCCAGCCCGGAACGCACAAGGGGGACGATCATGTTTGACGCCATCAGCGCCGTGTTATCAGGGGTTCTGCTTGTTTTCCTTTCCATGCTGGGGGGCGGGATCATTTATTTCCTCCTGCGGGATTGTTTGAAACGCCATATCCGGCACAAGGACCAGGAGGAGTCCTCATGAGCACCAGGATCATTTGTATCGCGAACCAGAAGGGCGGGGTCGGCAAGACCACCACTGCCGTTTCGCTGGCGCATGGCTTGACCCAAAAAGGAAAACAGGTTCTGCTGATCGACCTGGATCCGCAGGGGCAGTGCGCCACCGCTCTGGGGCGCAGTCCCGAGCCAGGCGTGTTCTACCTGCTTACGATGGGACATACGCCGCAGGAGACCGCCTTCCTGAAATCCTGGGTGCGGTTATCCGGACGCGAAGGTCTGTATTTGTTTCCGGGGGACCAGCAGACGATGGCAGCCCAGACCGTGCTCAACGCACAGGACCAGCCCATCTCCGCCATCCGCCAATCGGTCAGTCGTTTTTTCAGGGAGGGACTGCACTACATCATCTTCGATACAGCGCCCAGCGTGGGCGGAATTCAGGAGCGCGCGGTCTGGGCCTCCGATCTGGTGATCGTGCCGACCGCCACCGAATTCCTCTCCGC
>CAYPHR010000137.1:0-5785 GCA_964410375.1 uncultured Anaerolinea sp.
GATGTTCGATAGAACCGCTTGTAACCTGCGCTCTGTCCAAGATTATTGCGTGCATTGAAATCATCCTCGGACATAAGAATCGACACCGGATTGACACCCAGATTTTCCAACCGCCAATATGCCTGTATACCAGGGTAGTTAAAGAATTCATACCGCTGGAGAGTCAGTGCCTTGCCATTGTGAATCCAGGTCTGTCCAGGCTGCAATAATGTACCTGCCGGCGTGTCTTGTACGAGCGTGGCGGTGGGCATTGGAACGGGAGTGTCAGCTGGTCGCGGGGTTTCGGATGGCGGAGCAACCGGCTGCGGTGATGTAGCGGCACTGGATTCCTGGGACGAACAGCCTCCAAGATCCTCACTCGAGATCAATTCAACGGAAATAGGAACACTTACTTTGTATTCCGCCCCATCCCTGCCCTGCGTGGTAACAATGCCAACCCAGGTCTTTTCTGTCCACTCAAGGATGAATTCCATGTTGGTTTGTGCTGGAGCGGTCAACTCCATTTTTTTTACATCTTCTTTTATCTGACTGTATTTGGCGGATACTTCGCTGCTCAGGAGCATTTTGTCCACGCCAATCAAACCTGTTACCTCGACAATGACGGATTTCGATCTTTCCACGATCTGCTTCACATCGCTTCGTCCACCGCAGTTGTTCATTCGTACCGTTTCTCGAGTAACTTCTGTGATCTCTGCAGCAGTTTCATGGACAGAAAAGCTGGTTGTTCCTGCATTCGTGTCGCAACCTGCCAAAATAAGCAGAATAAGAAGAAAAGGCAAAATTTTCTGTTTCATGAGTGGGCATTCCTTGGGCTGCAATCTGGATGACGGTTTCATTTTGTCATTAAAAACGTTATTTTTAATAATTTTTAAGGAGGAAAATGAGTAAAGTAACCCCAAGGTTGTGACAGTTTTCCGAGATTATTCTCTTGACCACCAGCGCGTAATACCACGCCTGTGGATGGAATGAAAGCAAATTCCGGCCTGCTCAGAAACACCATCCACATGCTGCAGGAACCAGATCTAACGATGCTTACATGTACATGTTGCGTGCGAACGCGAATAGCGCCGCTTTGATTGGTATGTAGTTGACCACAAAACTGGACAGTCCTGTAAGGGTTGCGGGAATTGGGGGTGTTCTAGGTTCCGGGTGATAGCGCTACACAGCCGAGTTCAAAACACGCACAACCCTGCAAAAAATCTAACCAACCTGCCATATGCTACGGCTCACTCCAAAAAGCTGCAGTCCAGGGAGTAGATGCGGACATTACCAACGCTCAGTTGATGAAGTCCGCCGGCCTCGATGAGATTGTATTCATCGAAACTGTTGTCAAGATCGTCCAAATAGAAAAATGTGACACGTTCCTGGCATAATCTCCAGTGGGCTCCGATGAAATCTTCGCCAGAGTCTATTTTCCGGGTTGGTATACCCGTAAAGTGTTCGATCCACGCCCCTCCGTCCGCCGGCAGCAGGTTGCCGGGTTCCCCGGTGGCTGCAATGCCAACCAGACTGTTGTCTGGGATGTTGCTTTTCATCCAGATGTAAGCGAACAGATCATCGTCTTTCACAAATATGCAACATGGAGAAGGAAGGTGGCTTTGAACTAGGATGGCATATGCGATGCCGGCAGCGACGATGACGCTGGAAGCCCGGGCAAACCAAATCCCCGCATTGTTTTCGGCGATCCATTTTATGCCCGCGGCAATTCCCATGCCAACCAGGATCGAGACGGGTTGATAGAGGAAGATGGATATATACGGGCGGTCCAGCGCTGCCCCAAATCTTTGAGGCAGCAGGTGATCCCCCAAAAAGAACGACAAAAAGCCGGTTACCAGAAAAAAGAACACGATCAGGACGGCGGTCAAGGTCTTGTCGACGAAGAGCACAATGGCGATTACGGCAAATAATGCCCCCGCAACTACAGGGTGAATATCCAGCACCATCAATAACATTAAGAAGAGCAGGAGCAGTACCGTTAACAGCACGATCGCTGAAAGAAAATTCTCGTTGTGCCTGATATCAACCTTGAAATAGGTGAACAAGGTTTCCGATCTCAGGCACACAAAATAAACCAATACCAGCAATAGGAGAATAACAGGACTCCGGCTGTGCAAAAGAAAGGTGGATACGACCGCCGTGCCCAGAACCGCCAAAAATCGCCGCGATGGACGGGGATGGTTCAGGATGATCAGGAGAAATGCAAGTACAAAGGCAATGCCGATCATGCTGGCCAGGGCAGGGTATTTCCCCCAATTGCTGGCATGGGATGGTGTCGGCAGGAAGAAGGCGGCGGTCGACATGGCGATCCATGCCGCATGTTTGTACCTGGAGGACAGGGTGGCGAGCGGATAAAGGGAGAGTACACACAATGCCTGGAGATACTGGCCCAGAATTAATATCCCCTGCACGGGGTCTGTTTCCGTGATCCCGCTCAGCCATGCCACCACGGCGTGGAAGCCGAAGTGGTAATAATTCCCAATTGTCATGTTGAGTTTAAAAAAAGCCTCAGGCGGCTTTTCAGGCGACATGAAGTCCAGCACGATCTGCAGGTGGGTCAGGGAGTCCGCGTAGGATGGAACGATCAGGCCTTGAATGTATATCAATCGCAGAAGGAAAACAAAAAAAATGAACAGCACAAGTGCCGGCGGGGTTTTCGCCAGAAGGTAAAAGAACCTGTCCCTCTTCCAGAGCAGGATGATCCCTCCAAGGACCAGCCCCGCGATCTTCATTTGCGGATCGGGTTTGATGCCTACGCTGATAGCGGCGAGCCCCAGCAGGGAGAAACCCAGGATGCCACCCAGAAAACAAAGGACGGGCAGAACATCATCACCAATCGCCGCTTCCTCCAAAAGCCAGGCGATCAATGTGGCAAATAGAAGTTGATAGAAAATCAGCCACAGCATCAATTCCCAGGATTGGGCAATGGTCAGGAGGGCGGTTTGAATAAATTGGAGGTTCTGTCCGGCTGTTCCCAGCATGTTCTACGGGTAGTTCCCTCCTCCGCCTTTTCTGGGAGTGGGCGAAGGCGGGATATATCTTGGTATGTTGAATTGACCGAATCCCAATCTTGTGCCATCCCGGGAAAAAAGGGTAAGTTCCTTGCTTCCGGAAGTGGCTGCGCCGTTACAGTACAGCCGGTCGGGGTATGCAGCCAGCACCTCGCATTTGAATCTTGTGCTCCCAACCATCAGATAAGGCAGGGCTGACTGATTCAGGTTCTTCTTGAAGATGAGTGAAATGATTAATGTGTTGTTGGGCTGCGGGTTTATGCTGTATACACACGCGTCCTCATCCGCGCCGGTGGTGCACGATTTCAGCGGGAAGTCGGCGGTCGAGGGCTGGGCGGCCGTCGGGTTGGAGATCGTTGTGGGTTTGTCGGTTGAGGTTGGTTTTTGTGAAGGCGGGGCTGTATTCCGTGGCGGGGTATTGGATGGCACGGAAACCACCGACTGACCAGGGCCGGTTACTTCCGGTTGTCCGAGTGGAAATAAATTCAAGGCCCATCCTGCTCCAAGACCGCCGAGACAAAGCAGTGCGATGACCAGGCCTCCCACAATGATTTTTTTGGACCAGGAGGGCGCCGGTTTGGGACTGACGTAGGAGGCTGTGACTGTTGCGGGATCCTGTCCGTACATCGAAAAGGTCGTGGTCGCGCCTGACGATGTGATCGTATTGCCGTTTGACCGGATCAGACTGTTAAACGCATCAATCACATCCTCCATGCTCTGGTAGCGCTGATCCGGATCCTTGGCTAGGACCTTCAACAGGAAACTTTCCACGCCTGGGGGGATGTTTTTGATGTAGCGGGTTGGGCGCGGCAGGGGCTCACTGGCATGTTTTACGAGGACGCCAACGGGTGTATCGGCATTGAACGGCCGGCGCCCCGTTACCATTTCGTAAAAAACGATCCCCAGGGCATAGATGTCCACGCGATGATCGAAGGTTGCTCCTGTGGCTTGTTCAGGAGACATGTATTCCGGGGTGCCGATCATAAAACCGGTCGAGGAAAGTTCCTGGGTGACCTCATCGCCCAGGATCTTGACGATCCCAAAGTCAGATAAAACCGGCTGGTCCGCCTGGTTAAATAAAATATTCGACGGTTTGACATCGCGGTGGATGATGTTGCGTTCATGGGCAAATCTTAATGCGTGTGCCACTGGCAGCAGGGTGTTCACCGCTTGTTGCCATGATACGGCTCCATTGGACAGGCGTTTTTTTAGAGTCCCCCCTGGCAGGTATTCCATGACAATGAACGGGCTGCCATTTGCTTTTCCAAAATCCAGCACCTTGATGATGTTGGGGTGTTCCAGCTGTGCGGCGGCCTTGGCTTCGCGTTCAAACCGCTTCAAGGTCTTGTCTGCCATCTCCGGCGTTATGCGGTCGGTGCGAATAATTTTTAATGCCACCTGCTTTTCAAGGCGGGTATCGTAGGCCTTGTACACAATCGCCATCCCGCCTTTTCCGGTTTGATCTCCAAGCTGATAACGTTCAAAAAATTGACCTTTTCTTGCTTCCATGACTGCTCCAGTCTATGAATCGTGCGATCTCATTGTCATGTGCTCAAAGAACTTCCGGATCACCTTGCTCATTGGGCTGCGTCTTCGATCTCCGCAAGCGGCTTTGATAAAACCCTCTCCTGCAAGGCGTTCGCTTGCGCATTGGACACCATATTCACATCCTCTGTCATGTCCAGTTCCGGGGCTTGGTGGTGCTTCCATGATGGCCTGATAATCTTTTTCATTTCCAACCTTCTGCCGGGAAGAGCATTTCCCACATTTTAACATTGAACTCCTTCGAATTCATAGTGGAGAACATTGCAGTACTGTTAGTCGTTGTTTTTAAGCGGTTTCCACGTTTCCGTGATGCGGCGTCGGCGCCCATGATTGTTGGGTCGGAACAATGCATTCCAGTGCATGAAATGGATGTGACCGCATTCTGCCGATTGCGCTTCGCCGGGCTGTGCGGAAAGAGGGTGCTTGCATGGCGATTCACCGATGGAGTCTCCTGCACCGTTAACCGGTGACAGAATTGCCTTCGATCATGTAATATCGCGCTTTTTCAAGGCGATTAGTGTGCCGCCAAAAAAGAACATGGTCAGGAGAAGCAACACCGTCCAATTCCCGATCAAATTGGATGCGTTTTGTGAATAATTCAAGGTAAAGCCATAAGGCGTGCGGATCTCGACGGGATCGGGGTTGTCAATGGTCACCAATTTGGTGACCATTTCATTGACGGTCACCAATTCGTTCTCCACAATGGCTGGAACAGGGATGGGATTTCGACAACCCGGGAATTCCCGCATTTCATTGATAATGGTCACCGGTTCCCAGTCCGGAGCCGGTTTCTCCACTTCGACGGAAACTCTCTGTGAGATCGGGTCGGGTTGAAAGCGGGTGAGCGAGAGCGTATCAAGTTGTTCGAGATTTGCCGAAGCGCCGAACGCCTGCATGGTCCAGCGGGTGAGGGTGCCATAGGAAAGGAATCTCGCCGCACCGGGTAGTTCGAAGATCACACCGGCAAAGGTGATCTGGAGGAAGAGGACGCCAAGGATAACGTATGTGACGGTGTTCTGATTGGGCGCAAGCGAGGAAATGAACAACCCAAGGCTGATCGCGGTCAGCACGGCCAGAAACAGTGTCAGATACATTTCAACCGCAACCGGCAAAAATACACCCCTCGAAGGGAACTTCACATGCAGTCCGATCACCAGCAGGAACAACATGCTTTGCACGGCGGCAAAGGTGCCCAGCGGGATGACTTTGGAGATTAGATACGGGATGAGCTG
>CAYPHR010000137.1:5795-7802 GCA_964410375.1 uncultured Anaerolinea sp.
AGACCATGCGTTCGCGCAGATAGATCGTCTGTTCCTTGACGATCTCATACGCGGATGAGAACAAACCCAGCATGACCGCCGTCAGTGCCATGATAAACAATAATTTTTGGGCATTTCCGACAACAAAATAACTGGCACTGGTGGCACCCTCCGCCATCTCTGCCGCCAATTGCCTGCTGATCGAGGCAAGCGGATCGCCTGTCAGCCAGTTGGAATCGGCGATTCCAAGGATCAGGAACGCTAACAGCGGCATGACGGCGAGCAGGATGGTCAACAGAACGCGGTCTCGAAAAATCAGTGCAAAGTAGCGTTTGGTGAGCAGAAAAAATTGAAGAAGGAAGCTTTGGATCGATAAACGTTCCGGGCCGAGGCTTCGCCCTTTGCCGCTGCGCCCGCTGTGGGTCAGGGTCTGGAAGCGTTCAGTCACCGTTTTGAAGAAGGGGGACTGGCGAAACTGTTCATCCCACGATCTGGCTTTCTCCTTCGATTTGGCTGGATCGGCATCAGAAATCTCGTTATAGATCTGGGCAAAATCATTGTTCTTGACATCGAAAAAATCGCATGCCTCGCTTGGCGGGCCGTAATAGACCAGCCGCCCTTGCGCCATGAACGCCACTTGATGGCACTCGGTGATGTTGGCAGTGGCATGCGTGACCAGAACAATGGTCTTGCCGCCATCCGCCAATTTTCGGAGAATGACCATGACCTTTTTCTCAAGGCCGGGGTCAAGACCCGAGGTTGGTTCATCCAAAAAAAACAGGGATGGATCAGCCAGCAGTTCGACCGCGATGCTGGCGCGTTTGCGCTGTCCACCGCTCAGGCTGGATATGCGTTGATCTCGTTGGGCCGTCAATTCAACCTGATCGAGTGCGTGGTTTATTCGATGGGCAATTTCTTCGTTGGATGTGTCGGAAGGGAGGCGCAGGCGGGCGGAATATTCCAGTGCCTCCTGCACGTTCAGATCGGAATGCAGAATATCGTCCTGTGGCACATATCCGATGATCGAACGGTACGCATCGTAGTTTTTGTATAGATCATCACCCTCCACCAGGACTTGTCCCTCCGGTGGATTCAACCCGCTCAAGGTTTTCATCAGTGTGGATTTTCCTGCGCCGCTCCCGCCCACCAGTGCGATGAATTCCTGCGGATAGCAGGAAATGTTGACATCGTTCAGGATCGCCTTACGTTGCGAACCCTTCCCGACCTGCCATGTGATTTTCTTTCCATCCAGCCGCAAGCCCCTGGTCGCAGCGGAGCGACTGAGTCTTCCCTGCCCTTCATACTCCATTCGAAATGGTCCGATCTGGATGATGTCCCCGACCTTGAGCAGCTCCGTGCGGGAAATGCGTTTCCCATTCAGTACCGTCCCATTCTTGCTACCAAGATCAGTGATGGACCATTCCGGCACTCCCGATTGAAGGACCGCGTGACGTCGCGAGATGACCGGCGCATTGAGATGAATATCTGCTTCTTTTCCCCGCCCAATGACCTGCCTGCCGGTCCCGGAAGGGGTCACCGGGCGAAGGGGAACATATCCGGACGTGGGCGATGGACTTTCCGCAGCCGTTTCCATGCCGGTCGGGATCTGGGCAGGCATTTCTTTTTCCCCGCCAAGTTGGAATGTTAGTACGACGGCCCGTTCGCGCTTCCGTCCAAGTTGAAGGCTCATCCCATCTTCCACGCGGAGACTATGGATGCGCTCGCCGTTCAGGAAGGTTCCATTTTTACTGTCAAGGTCAGTGTAATGCCAGGCGTCGGATCGTCTCTCCAGTCGTGCATGTTTTCGCGAGACGATTTCGGCAGACAGAATGATGTCGTTATCCGGTTCGCGTCCCAGGTCAAACGAGTCGCGGTCCAGTTCCATCTGTTGCGTCAATCCCGAGGGCAGGAGGATGATCAGGGTTGGTTTCATGCAGGCATCTCCGATGCATTATGTGGTTGTTGGAGCAAAAGTGAAGTAGAAATTTGGCGACCTATAAAGTCCCGCTTTGCAGTCAATGCCCGATC
>CAYPHR010000138.1:0-7797 GCA_964410375.1 uncultured Anaerolinea sp.
GCTCGGTATTTAATGCGCGTTCGCCCTGATCCATGGTGGAACGTTCCAGCGAGAAGTAGAGTGCGTCCTCGTTCTGTGGCGCATAGTTATCGGGGTCAAAGCCCTCGGGGAGTTTTATATTATCGCGGTAGGGATTTTTGAACTCGGCATACGAGTGATTTCCGTCGGGCCAGCGGCTCTTGAACGGCTTGACATCCTCCTCGAAGAAAGCTTCCTTGTAGTCCTTGCGGAGCGGATGCCCTTCGAAACCTTCCCACATCAGGATGCGGCGCAGGTCGGGGTGACCGGTGAAACGGATGCCCAGCAGGTCCCAGATCTCGCGTTCCTGAAAATCGGCGCCGGTCCACACATCGTACAGGGATGGGATCTCGACAGGGTCGCTTCGCTCCGCCTGCACTTTGAAGACCAAGCCCGGTCCACCGGTGGTGCGGAAGGCGTGGTAGACCACTTCCATTTTATTCTCGGCGATGTAGTCCACGCCGGTGACGTTGGAGAGCAGGTCGAAGCCGAACTCGTCGCGGATGGCGGTTGCCACTTCAACGAGGTTTTCTTTTTTAACGATGAAGCCAGAGTTGCCGGGGCGTTCGTCAGCGGTGACAAAGCCCGGGAAACGGGCGACCAGGTCAACGGTCTGGGTGGAGGCGGGTGCGGTCATGCTTCACCTTCCTTTTGCACTGTCTGGGCGGCGACTTGCTTGAATTCCGCATTGCGGCGCACGTCGATCAGATCAGGTCCGAGGATCGGCATCGGAACATAGTTCGGGTCTACCTTGCCTTTTTGATACCAACGCACTTTCTTGATGGATTGCTTGTCGATCTTTTCCTGCAGTTTGATCAGCCCGGCGATCAATGCCTGCGGGGTGGGGGGGCAGCCGGGGATGTACACATCGACGGGCAGGAATTTATCGATGCCAGCCACGACGTTATAACCTTCCTTGAACGGTCCGCCGCTGGATGCGCACGCGCCCATCGCCACCACGTATTTCGGTTCGGGCATCTGGTTGTACAGGCGGATGATGGACGGCAGCATCTTTTTGGTGACCGTGCCGGAGACCAGCATCATGTCCGCCTGGCGCGGGGTGGGGCGCATGACCTCCATGCCGAAGCGCGCCATGTCGTAGCGGGCGGCTTGCGCGGCGATCATTTCGATGGCGCAGCAAGCCAGACCGAACATGAGGGGCCATACCGACGAACGACGTCCCCAGTTGTACAGGCGGTCGAGCGTGGTGATGGATACAACATTCTGGATGTCTTCCGGGATGTTGTAGTTGGGTAGATTCAAGCCTTCATTTTCCATGAATGTTCTCCTCGAACCAGTCTTGATAGATTGAGTATAGGATGTCGTCGTTTACAATCGCGGGATCATCCTCGAATTCCGAAAGTTCAAGCGTCCATTTGTAGATCTGTTGCAGACTTACCTTTTCGATGTTCACGCCCTTGTGTTGGCGGCGGAGTTCCATCGCGATGGCATAGGTGTTTTCCCATGTGAGAGTCGTCACAAGACCGGATTATAGCATGTGGGTGCGAAAAGTCAATTTACTTATGAAAAAATATATTTGCAAAAATCAAGAAGTGAGTATAATCATGGCTGTTGGATGACAAGCCCGCCTCTGGCTTAACCTTCGGCTGGTTCTGTTTCTCAGGGCATTTTCTTGCTCCAAACTTTTGAAATGACCTCCCGCCAAAAAGTCCTCAACCACCTCAAAAAGACCCGCTCCGTTTCGGCGCGGGAGATCGCGCGCGCATTGAAGATGTCCGCGCCGAACGTGCGCCATCACCTCTCCATCCTGCGCGCGGACGGGCGCATCGAAATGACCGAGTCCCGCCCGCTGGATGGGCGCGGCAGACCGGAAAAATTATATTCGCTGGCGCAGTCCGCGCTGGGAGATAACCTGTCCGTCCTGGCGGATGCGCTGCTGGATGAAGGCATGGATGCGGAGCGGATCGGGAAGCGCATTGCCGAGACGCGTGGATTGGACGAGTTCGCCAGCCAGCCGATCGCAAAGCGTTTGAACCTGCTCATCGAGCGGCTGAACGAAATGCATTATCAGGCACGCTGGGAGGCGGGTGCGGAGGGTCCGCGCATCATTTTTGGGCGTTGCCCGTACTCAAAGGTGATTGAGAACCATCCCGAACTCTGTACAATGGACGAAGCGATGCTCACGACTGCCATGGCGCGGACGGTTCACCCTGTGCGCCGCAGCGGTCTCAAACCCGGCATGTGCCCATTCCTGTTCGAGATCGGATAAGGTATGCTGACATTTTACGAATTTACAGAAGATGATCTGAAGTCGAACCGCAATGGCTTTATCACACCGCGCCAAAGGGAATGGGTGAAAGGATTTGCGAAGGGTATCAGCCGCTCCCAGCGGGGAACGGCGAAGTTCGCGATCATCTTCCCGTTCATTGGGTTGTGCCTGATCTTGGGAATGAATTTGTCGAATGAAAGCGCGCGGGCGGCGTTTTTGTCCGACCCGATGAATTTGATCGTCCTTGTTCTCGTCGTTCCTCTTGTGATCGGCATTTTTTTATTGAGTATCTTTTTTGCAGACCGCCGCGCCGCCCGTCTTTCCGAAGCGGAATTAAAGAAAGCGGAGGGGACGGCGGAACTGGACGAGGAACACTCGAGGGTCGGTCCGACCTATTTTGTGCGTGTCGGGAAGACGGAATTCAAGTTTGGCGAGGATGTCAGCGAATATTTTGCGGCAGGCGGAACATACCGCATCTTTTACTGCGAAACATCCATGTTGAAGTTGATATTGTCGTACGAAAAACTCTCTTAAACAAGAACTCCGGTCATCCCGGAGTTCTTTATTTCTATTGCAGGCAGGATGCGCTGATCAGCGGTGCTGCGGCTGGGGTAGTGGTCGGCAGGATGACCGGTTCCTGCGGTGACAGCACAATGGATGAAAGCAGGGTCTGAAAATCGGGTGTGTCCTTGATCGCGGCGGGGATCGGGTTGACCGTCAGCAGTTTGTCGGGGGCGAGACGGTAAATAAATACATGTGCGGGCGGATCGTTGGGATTGATAAGGTTTTCCAGAGCCAGTTCGGTCATGGTGTTTGCGCCCATGTGCCGCACCTCGGCGGATATGAGTCCCTGCATGGTCGAGTCCACGAACGCCATGTAGGCGTCACCATCGGCAAACGCCGGGGAAATGCCTTCCATCACGACCAGGTCGATCTTCAATGCGCCGTTGGGCCAATCCCAGTAGCCTTTTTGGGAGTTCGCATTGAAATATGCCTCGTCATAATTCATGAGGGTCATCACGCCGCCGACGCCCTGCGGCAGAATGGGGTTGACGACCCACCAACAAGGGACAGCCAGCCCAAACCCAAAACGGGCATCGCGGACTTCCTTCCATGCGTGGGAAGCCGGTTCGGGCGGGGAGTAGGCCTGGAGAGTTGGGGCAGGCGCTTCGGGTAGATTGGGAGGCGTCGGCTCGGGCGTTGGAGTTGGCTGCAGCGGGAGACAGGCGCTTAATGCGATCGTCAGGAGAATAGGGAAAAGTATCTTTTTCACATTGCCTCGTGTATAAATTCCCTATATGGACGCGCGCGCGCGATAAAAGTTCCACTACCCGGAGGGGAGGTACTCCTTTTGCGTTACTTCGATGTTTGCCGCCTCCAGAAAGGCGACGGCGTTTCCGTCGGTGCGGTAGGAGACGCTGTACACGATGCGCGCAATGCCGGCATTGATGAGCGCCTTGGTGCAGTTGATGCAGGGCAGGTGGGTGACGTAACAGGTTGCGCCCTTGGTGGAAACGCCGTGCAACGCGGCTTGGATGATGGCGTTGGTCTCGGCGTGGATGGTGCGCACGCAGTGACCGTCCACCATCAGGTGACCGGCTTCGTCGCAGTGCGCCTGACCCGCGGGCGAGCCGTTGAAACCGGTGGTCAGGATGCGTTTGTCGCGCACCAGCACACAACCGACGTAGGCGCGTTCACAGGTGCTGCGTTCCGATACCGCATAGGCGATCTTCAGGAAATAAGAGTCCCAGTCTGGGCGCATGGCGTAACTCCATTTGTATGATTTTGCGCAATTGTACCCTTTTTGGGGCGGCGGGGTTTTATATGAAAAGGAGTTTTACCATGTCTGAAAATACGCGTAGTTTATCTTTCTATGACCGCCCAAACGTCGAAAAGGACGTTATTCCGGTTGGCGGCGGGGTGCCGATCGGCTTGGAGGGGGTATTCAACTCCGAGCTGGGGATCGGAGGCGCGTACGGTTCCTGGGGCGAAAGTTTCGACAATGCGCATCTTCCATCCTTCGTGGAGAATCGCCTCGGCGCGCCTCTCAGCACGGATGATATTCTGAATCTATCCGAACTGGGGTTTGATTACCGCCAGCACATCCCCGAACTGGACCCAAAACAACATCTTGAACTGGAGCTGGAAGTGGGCGTGCGCCTGCTCAAAAAGTCGCTGCAGGTGTGCGGCTGGGACGCGTCGGAGGTGGATGGTGTGCTGATCGGCATGAGCGGACCGGTGGCGGACGATTATGTCGTGCAGATCGCGCGCATGGCGGGCATTCCCGAATCCGCGTTGAAGGTCAGCGTGCACAAGGCGTGCGACGGCTCGATGGGAGCGCTGCATCTGGCGTTGAATCCGAACCTTGCCAAGCCGGGCAATTTCAACATCGCCGAACACCTGCGCGGGAAGAAAGTGCTGGTGGGCGGCATCGAGGGCTTGAGCCGCTTTACCTGCGGCGCAAAGGACAAGAACGCGCTGCAGTTGTTCGGCAACGGCATGGGGGTGATCGGACTGGTGCCGGGCGGCAATATGAAATTCCTGACCGGCAAAAGTTTCGAGAATTACGATTCGGAGGGCTTGCTGGCGGTGCGGATGTATTACCCGCATTCGCGCTCGACGGCGGCGGATAACTCGATGGTGGATGTGGTACAGGAAAGCAGCGACCACATCCGCGTTGCGGGGCTGATGAACGAGCCCAAGGACGGCGCCTCGGTGGAAATGGCGGGGCTGATGGGCATGGTGAAGTTGTTCGTGCGCAATGGGGTGCAGGTGGTCGAGGATGTGTACCGCGATTATCACCAGTTGATGGACAAGCTCGGGCAGTCGGGCAAGTCCATTACGATGGGCATCGTCCATCACGCCAATTACAAGATCAACGCTTTGAAAGCCAAGCATCTCTCCAAACTGGGCATCGAATTCCCGATGCCCTGGCTGTTGAGCGATTTTGGGAATGTCAGCGCGGCATCCAATATGATCGCCTTCCTGCGCAAACTGCCGGAGATCAAACTGGGCGACCACATCCTGTTCGACGGCTTCGGCGCAGGGACGTATTACGACGTGATGGCTGTGGCGATGGAATAAAAGTCCGTCCGTCATTGCGAGCCGCGGAGCGGCGAAGCAATCTCCTGCAATAAACTAAAACAGCCCCGGCATTTGCCGGGGCTGTTGCTTGAATTTTGCGTAACGCTTTATTCCACCGTTACGCTCTTTGCGAGATTTCTGGGCTGATCCACGTCCAGCCCGCGGATGGCGGCGATGTGATAGGCGAGCATCTGCAATGGCAGGACGGTCACGATGGGGGAGAGCATCCATGGCGTTTCGGGAACCCACAGGACGTGGTCTGCCATGTTCTTGACCAGTTCGTCGCCCTCGGTGGCAACTGCCACCACAATGCCCCCGCGCGCCTTTGCCTGCTGGATCTGCGAGATCATCTTCTCGTGCCAGGGGTCTTTCGGCGCAAGGCATATGACCGGCATTTCCTCGTCGATCAGGGCAATGGGACCGTGCTTCATCTCACCGGCGGGGTAGCCCTCGGCGTGGATGTAGGAGATCTCCTTGAGTTTCAACGCGCCTTCGTAGGCGATCGGCATGTTGATACCGCGCCCAAGGTACAGACAGCCGCGGATGTCCTTGAGGGCATGCGCGACGGTCTCGATCTCGGCTTCGGTGTCCATCACGCGCCCGGCAAGGTCGGGGACGAGGCGCAGGTCGGATACCAGTTCGTAGCGCGTCTTTTCGTCGATCACACCGCGCAGGTCCGCCAGCAGGATGGCAAGCATGTACTGGTTCACCAGCGGGGCGGTGAATGCCTTGGTGGAGGCGACACCGATCTCGGGTCCGGTTTGCATCGCGATGTAACCGTCCGCGATGCGCATGGCTTGCGAGCCGATGGCGTTGACGATGCTCCACACGATGCCGCCCTTGCGGCGTCCCTCCTCCATCGCGGCGAGCGTATCCGCCGTTTCGCCGGATTGCGAGATGGCGAGGATGACCGTGTTCTCATCCACGATCGGGTCGCTGTAGCGGAATTCCGAGCCGATGACCACTTCCACCGGGATGCGGGCGATCTTTTCGATCAGGTACTTGCCGACCATGCCCGCATAGGCGGCGGTGCCGCAGGCGGTGATGTAAATGCGCTGGATGCGTTTGGCAAGTTCCGGGGTGAGATTCAGCTCGGGCAGGCGGATGCGCCCCTCCTGAAAGTTGACGCGCCCCGCCAGGGTGTCCGTCAGCGCGCGCACCTGTTCGTGGATCTCCTTCTGCATGAAGTGGCGGTATTCGCCCTTCTCCGCCGAGACCGCATCCCACGCGATGGTATGGATCTCCGGCGTTACTTCCTCGCCGTCCAGCGTTTCGACGCGCACGCCTTCGCGCGTGATGACCGCCATCTGGCGCGACTCGAGGAAGATCACGCGGCGGGTGTGCTCCAGAATGGCGGGGATGTCCGAAGCGATGAAATTCTCGTTCTCGCCCAGCCCGATCACCACGCCGCCGGCGTTGCCGATGCGCGCCGTGACGATCTTGTCCGGCTCGTCGGTGGACATGAGCAGGACGACGTTCGCGCCTGAGATGTTGCTGAAGGTGCGGCGCGCCGCTTCCACAAAATCCACGCCCGAGGCATGGTGATGTTCCGCCAGATGCACGATGGTCTCGGTATCTGTTTCAGAGTTGAAGGTCACGCCTTCACTGGTCAGGTCGTCCTTCAGTTCGAGGAAGTTCTCCACGATGCCGTTATGGACGACGACCATTTTGCCGCTGCTGCCGACGTGCGGGTGCGCGTTGCGCGCAGAGGGCGCGCCGTGGGTCGCCCAGCGCGTATGCCCGATGCCGGGCGCGCCGGTGAGCGGGGATTTATTGACAAGGTCGATCAATTGGGACAGTTTGCCCGCGTCGCGGCGCACTTCGATCTGACTGCCTTTGATGACAGCCACGCCAGCCGAGTCGTAGCCGCGGTATTCGAGCCGTTTTAAGCCGTTGAGAATAATGGGCGTCGCATCGCGCGCGCCGACATATCCGACGATTCCACACATGGTAGGGGATCCTCCAAATTAAGATTTCAAGCGCCATGCCTCATGTGTCACCTGATACTTGACACGTGGGACGTGATACTTGTTTGTATGTGTGCCACCCTTTGCCGTTTTGTCCCTGCAGTTGCCTGCCGGGCGTTATGGGCAAAGTTTTTTCTTGGAGGGAAAGATGGATCGGGGTATGGCATACCCGCAGGGCTTCCGCTGATCTCTCGATTTTCCCTGTCCGCTGGTTGGATGGCTGCAAAGCAACTCATCACCCGGACAGGTAACTCCATTTCGCAATGGAGAACCCTGGTCCTCGTCAACTTTGACGACCTAGATCGTCAAAGTCCATGCGCTGTCTTTCCCGTTTTTTTTTCGGGGTGCCTCCTTTCGGTAATTGGCAAGATTATACCGGAAAAGTACCGCCAGCCGTTTTTGAAGGTTGGCGGTACTTTTTTGCTCAGAAGTTTGTTAGCAGTCCGTACAGAACGGTGTGTTCGTCGGCGTGCGCGTCGGTGTGCGTGTCGGTGTGCG
>CAYPHR010000139.1:0-7789 GCA_964410375.1 uncultured Anaerolinea sp.
AATGTGAGCCGTACGTTTATGCTCAGATGATCGCCGGCAAGGATGCCCCCACCCACGGCGAAGCCAAGAACTCGTGGCTGACGGGAACTGCGGCATGGAATTATGTCGCCATCACGCAGTGGATTTTGGGAATCCGCCCGACGTATGAAGGCTTGCAAGTTGCGCCGGTCATCCCCTCGGCGTGGGAAGGTTTCAGTGCAGTGCGCAGGTTCCGGGGAGTCCGATACGAGATACAGGTCAAGAGAAAAGGCGCGGGGAACGAAGTCCGATTGGAAGTGGACGGCAAACCGATCGATAGTAATATCATCCCCTTCCCCGCTGAAGACACCAAAACCGTTCAGGTAACCGCCTGGCTGGGCTGAAATTGTAGGTCACGTTTTCAACGTGATAGTCATGCTGCAAGCATAACTTTGAAAAACAGGAAAATATCGTGAGCAAAGACAACAAATTTCCGAAGGATTTTATCTGGGGTGCGGCGACCGCGTCCTATCAGATCGAAGGTGCGTGGGACGAAGACGGCAAGGGCGAAAGCATCTGGGACCGATTCAGCCATACGCCCGGCAAGGTGTTGAACGGCGACACGGGCGACACTGCCTGCGACCATTATCACCGCTGGCGCGACGACATCACGCTGATGAAAGATTTGGGATTAAACGCCTATCGTTTCTCCACCGCGTGGGCACGCATCCTGCCCGATGGGCGCGGCAAGGTCAATCAGGCGGGCATCGATTTCTACAGTCAGCTTGTGGACACATTGCTCGAAACGGGCATCACACCGTTCGTCACGCTCTATCACTGGGACCTGCCACAGGTCTTACAAGATGAGGGCGGCTGGGCACATCGCATGATCGTGGATGCGTTCGTCGAATACGCAGATGTGATGACCCGCGCTTTGGGCGACCGCGTGAAGCACTGGACAACGTTCAATGAACCCTGGGTCAGCGCCTTCGTCGGCTACAAGGATGGACGCCATGCCCCGGGACATACGTCTCTGGACGAAGCCATAGCTGCCTCCCACCATCTGCTTCTCTCACACGGACGGGCTGTGCCGGTCATCCGCGCTAACTGCAGGGATGCACACGTCGGCATCACCCTCAACCTGACGCCGCAAGTGCCGGCTTCCTCCAGCGCTGCGGACAGGGAAGCTGCGCGATGGGTGGACGGCTACATCAACCGCTGGTTCCTCGATCCGTTAACAGGGCGCGGCTATCCACAGGATATGGTGAACAGTTACGGCAACCCGATGGATTTCGTTAACGACGGCGACATGGAAATGATCATAGCGCCGATCGATTTTCTGGGCGTCAATTACTATACCCGCAACATTGCCCGCTCGGACAAAATCAGCGAAACAGAAAACCACCCGCAAACCGTCCATCGCGAAGGCGCAATCACTGAAATGGATTGGGAAGTGTATCCGCAGGGACTCTACAACTTACTGGGCAGACTGCATTTCGAATATTCGTTCCCCGTCATTTACATCACCGAGAACGGCGCATCCTTCCCTGATGAGGTCGGCGCGGATGGTGAAGTCCATGATCCCTTGCGAGTTTCATATATCAAAGAACACTTGAAGAAAGTGAATGAAGCCATCCGCATCGGCGTGCCAGTCAAGGGATATTTCGTCTGGTCGCTATTGGATAACTTCGAATGGGGATTCGGCTATTCCAAGCGTTTCGGCATCGTCCGCGTGGATTTCGAGACGCAGAAACGCACGCTCAAATCCAGCGCGAAGTGGTATCGCAAGGCGATCCAGGCACACAGCGCGGATGTGGACGAAACAACTTAAAAACGCATCCGCAGATTTCACCGATTGCGCAGATTAATAAAAAAATCGGCGAGATCCTCACAAGTTGTGGATAAATTCCGTCACCCTTCGTGGCGTATCTTTCAAGAGGTATGAATGACATCGATAAAACAACGCGTTGAGACGCTGCTCTCACAAATGACGCTGGACGAAAAACTCGCCCAACTTGGTTCCTGGTGGATGTACGAATTGCAGACCGCAGGACAATTGGACCACTCCAAACTGAAAAACAAACTCGCCCACGGCATCGGGCAGATCACCCGCGTAGCGGGCGCGTCCACACTGGACCCCGTCGCGGCGGCGAAGGCAGGGAATCGCATCCAGAAATTCCTGCTCGAAGAGACACGGCTCAAGATTCCCGCCATTTTGCACGAAGAAAGCTGTTCGGGCGCAATGATCCTGGGCGGTACGGCGTATCCGCAAATGATCGGGCTTGCCAGCACCTTTCAGCCCGAACTGGCGGAGAAAATGACCGCCGAGATCCGCAAACAACTGCTCGCCATCGGCGCGCGTCAATCGCTGGCGCCCGTGCTGGACGTTTCACGCGACCCGCGCTGGGGACGCATCGAAGAAACCTTCGGCGAAGACCATACGCTCGTCAGTCACTTCGGCGTGGCGTACATCCGCGGCTTGCAGAGTGATAATCTCTCGAACGGCGTGATGGCGACGGGCAAGCATTTCATCGGTCACAGCCTCTCGCAGGGCGGACAGAACTGCGCCCCCGTCCATATCGGGATGCTCGAACTGTATGATATTTTCATCGCCCCGTTCCAAGCGGCGATCCGCGATGCGGGATTGGCGTCCATCATGAATTCGTATCCCGAACTGGACGGGAAGGTCGTCGCCGCCTCGCGCAGCATCCTGACCGACCTTCTGCGGAACGAACTCGGCTTCGACGGTCTGGTCGTTTCAGATTACGAAGCCGTGGACATGATCCACTACTTCCACAACGCCGCCGCGGACAAAGCTGCTGCCGGGCGGCTCGCAATCACCGCGGGGATCGACGTCGAGCTGCCGACCGTCGTCTGCTACGGCGACCCGCTCAAGTCCGCGCTCGAAGCGGGCGACTTGAATCTTGAGATCGTCGATCTGGCTGTCAGCCGTCATCTGCAAAAGAAGTTTGAACTTTGCCTGTTCGAGAATCCATTTGTGGACGAAGGCAAGGTGCTCGAAGTCTTTGAAACACCCGAACAAAGGACTCTGGCAAAAGAGATCGCACAACAAAGCATGGTTTTGTTAAAAAATAATGGATTACTGCCGTTCAAAAAAAATATTGGCTCATTGGCAGTGATTGGACCGAATGCACATCAAGTACGAAGTATGTTGGGTGACTATTCGTATGATGCCACGAAAGAATTATTGACATATCAATCACCTGAAAATTCAGCTTTTGTAAATCCAGATCATGATACGATTGCAAAACATGGCATTAAAGTAGTCACGGTGTTGGAAGGTGTCACAACGATTGCAGGGTCATCCGCTGAAATTGTTTATGCCAAAGGCTGTGATAATTTATCATCAGATAAAAGCGGATTTACGGAAGCAATTGAAATTGCAAAAGAAGCCGATGCGATCGTTTTGGTGTTGGGAGATGTTTCCGGTTTGGTGCCAACTTCCACCACCGGTGAAACACGCGATAGCGCTGACATCAAATTACCCGGTGTGCAGGAAGATCTGGCAAAAGAAATTCTTGCAATAGGCAAGCCGGTAGCAGTTGTATTGATAAATGGACGCCCGTATGCAATTCCATTTTTGGATGAAAAAGCAGACGCCATCCTCGAAGCGTGGCTGCCCGGCGAAGAAGGCGGCACCGCCATCGCCGAAACACTCTTTGGCGAATCCAACCCCGGCGGCAAACTGCCCGTCACCTTCCCGCGCCACGTTGGGCAATTCCCCATTCACTACAACCACAAACCGTCGGGCATGAAATCGCATTGGTACGGCGATTACGTCAGCGAGAAGGCGACACCGTTATATCCGTTCGGGCACGGGCTGAGCTACACAACCTTCGGCTACACAAATCTGTCCGTGAAACAGAAACAGGCGTCGGCTGGTGAGAGCGTGGAAATATCGCTCAAAGTCACCAACACGGGAGGCGTCTGCGGCGATGAAATTGTCCAGTTATATATTCGGGATGAAATCGCCAGCACGCCCCGCCCGGTGAAGGAACTCAAAGGCTACGCGCGGGTGACGTTGGAACCATCCGCCTCGAAAACCGTGACCTTCCACCTGCCCGTTGACCAACTGGCTTTTTACAACGCTGACATGAACCTCGTGCTCGAGCCGGGACGCATCCTCCTCATGGTCGGCAGTTCCAGCGACGACATCCGCCTGACAGGTGAGTTCGAGATCATTGGCAAGGAAAGCATCCACATCAAAGAACGCGTATTCGTCTGTCCTGTGGACGTTCAATAACATTGCTCATCTTTCTTCCTCCTCCTTAATGCCCTCATCCTTGTGAAGGGATGAGGGCAAAAGGAAGATTTTTTTCAAAGGAGTAACCCATGTCTGATTACACCCCCAAACCCGAACACAAATTTACCTTTGGACTATGGACCGTCGGCAACATCGGGCGCGACCCGTTCGGCGGACCCGTGCGCGAGCAGAAATCCCCCGCCGATCTGGTACGCCTGCTCGGCGAGGTCGGCGCGTATGGAGTCAACTTCCACGACAACGACCTGATTCCGATCGACGCCACGCCCACCGAAGCGGACGCCATCAAAAGGGATTTCCGCAAGGCGCTGGACGAAACAGGCATCGTCGTGCCGATGGCGACCACCAATCTGTTCAGCGACCCGGTCTTCAAGGACGGCGCTTTCACCAGCAACGATCCCAACGTCCGCGCTTATGCCCTGCAAAAGACAATGAACGCCATCGACCTCGGCGTGGAATTCGGCGCAAAGATCTACGTCTTCTGGGGCGGGCGCGAAGGGACGGAGACCGACGCTGCAAAAGATCCCATTACCGCCATTAAACGCTCGCGCGAGGCGATGAACTTCCTGTGCGAGTATGTGCGCGACCAGAAATATGATCTGAAGTTCGCGCTCGAAGCCAAACCCAACGAACCGCGCGGCGACATCTACAACTCCACCACGGGTCACATGCTGGCGTTCATCGAAACCCTCGACCATCCCGAAATGGTTGGCGTGAACCCCGAGGTGGCGCACGAGCATATGGCGGGACTCAACTTCGTCCACGGCGTGGCGCAGGCATTGGAGGCGGGTAAACTATTCCACATCGACCTGAACGACCAGGCTTTCGGACGATACGACCAGGACTTCCGCTTTGGCGCGGTCAACCTCAAGAGCGCGTTCTTCCTCGTAAAATTGCTGGAAGACAACAAATACGACTCCAGCCGTCACTTCGACGCGCATGCCTACCGCACCGAAGATTATGAAGGCGTAAAAGACTTCGCGCGCGGCTGCATGCGGACGTACCTCATTCTCAAAGAGAAAGCCGCGCAATGGAACGCGGACAGTGAAATTCAGCAACTCCTCGCCGAAATCAACGCGGACGACGGCGCGATGAGCGGCTACTTGGGCAAATATTCCGCAGAAAAGGCAAAGTCCCTCAAAGCCCAGGCATTTGACCGTCCCGCCCTCGGCGCGCGCGGACTGCCCTACGAACGCCTCGACCAGTTGACCATCGAACTGCTGCTCGGGGTTCGCTAAATCTTCACCACAGATAAACACAGATGGACGCAGATTCTCTGGGAGAAGCCTTTGAATCCAATGTATCTGTGTTCATCTGCGGTTAAAAAATACCCATGCCCAAATTCCTTGATTATGATTGTGTCGAGCTCGAAAACGAACACCTCAGCCTGCTGGTCACACGATCGGTCGGACCGCGCATTATTTCCCTGCGCCTAAAAGGTGGAGATAATCTCTTCGCTGAACTGCCCGATTTCACAACAAAACGCCCAGACGGGAGGGATTTTCACTTCCGCGGCGGGCACCGCTTGTGGCACGCGCCGGAGTCCATGCCGCGCACCTACGCGCTGGACGACGACCCCGTGGAGATCATCCAGACTGGGGATAGCCTTTCGGTCACTCAGCAGGTTGAAGCGGAGACAGGAATCGAGAAGTCCTTGCATATCTCACTAACGAAGGACAAGGCGCAAGTCATTATCCATCACACTCTCAACAACCGCGGACTTTGGTCTGTGGAATGTGCACCATGGGCGATCACGCAGTTCAAGACCGGTGGGGTGGCGATCCTGCCGCAATCGTGTCAGCAAACCAACCTGCTCCCGAACCGTTCGCTGGCAGTTTGGCCGTATACGGATATCGCCAATCCGCATGTGACATGGGGAAACGAATACATCCTTGTCCGCGCTGAAGAACAGCCGCCGTTCAAGATCGGTTTTCCAAATCCGCGCGGCTGGCTGGCGTACTGGCTGGCTGGCACGCTGTTCGTCAAGCGCGCCGCGTACGATCCGCATGCGGAGTATTATGATTTCAACAGTTCGAGCGAGTGTTATTGCAACAGTCACTTCATTGAGTTGGAAACGTTGGCACCCATTGGACAACTCAAACCCGACGCGTCTGTAACACATATCGAAACGTGGGAAGTATTTGCGGATACCGAATTCCCTGCGGATGAAGCGGCTGCGAAAAGAATCGTCAACGAATTGGGATTGGAGTAAGACATGTCTATTTTCATTGGCATCGACTCTTCGACTACCGCCACCAAAGCCCTGCTAATGAATGAACGCGGGGATGTGCTCGGCGTGGCATCCAGCGAATACACCTACGAAACACCGCATCCGTTATGGAGCGAACAAGATCCGTCCCTGTGGTGGCACGGCACAGTACAAAGCATCCGCGATGTGATGCAAAAAACTGGTGTGGATGCAAGTCAGGTCAAAGGTATAGGGTTGACGGGACAGATGCACGGGCTGGTGCTGTTGGATGATAACGGCGAGGTGCTCCGCCCCGCCATTTTGTGGAACGACCAGCGCACCGCTTCGCAATGCGATGCCATCCGCCTCAAACTCGGACGGGAGAACCTGATCCGCATCACAGGCAATGACGCGCTGACGGGTTTTACCGCGCCGAAGATCCTGTGGGTGCAGGAGCATGAACCCGATGTATGGAAACGTGCGCGCCATATCCTTTTGCCGAAAGACTATATCCGCTACAAAATGACCGGCGCGTTCGGCATGGACAAAGCCGACGGCGCGGGGACGATCCTGTTCGACCTCCCAAAGCGCAATTGGTCTGTGGAGGTATTATCCGCACTGGAGATTCCCACCGAATACCTTCCCCCCACCTTCGAGGGCACAGATGTCACCGGCGATCTTACCCCGTCTGCCGCGCAGGAACTCGGTCTACCCGCGGGCATCCCTGTGTTCGGCGGCGGCGGCGATCAGGCGGCAAGCGCGGTCGGCACGGGCGCCGTCCGTGCGGGTGTGGTGTCGATCAGTCTCGGCACCTCGGGCGTGGTCTTCGCCGCCACCGATTCGCCAGTCATCGAGCCCGATGGACGCCTGCACGCCTTCTGTCATTCCGTGCCGGGCAAATGGCATTTGATGGGCGTGATGCTCTCGGCAGCGGGCAGCCTGCGCTGGCACCGCGATACCTTCGCCCTAGGCACCGATTTCGACTCCCTGCTCGAACCTGCCGCTCAAATCCCTGCGGGAAGCGACGGACTACTATTCCTCCCCTACCTGACGGGCGAACGCACGCCTCACCCCGACCCGCTGGCTCGCGGCGCCTTTATCGGCTTGACCATCCGCCACAGCCTGCCTCACCTCACCCGCTCCGTGCTGGAAGGTGTCTCGTTCGGTCTGCGCGACAGTTTTGAGTTGATGAAAAGCGCGGGGCTGGAGAACATCTCGCAGGTACGCGTCACGGGCGGCGGGGCACGCAGTCCGTTGTGGAGGCAAATTTTAGCGGACATACTGCAGGTGGAGGTTGTCACCGTCAACACGACAGAAGGCGCAGCGTATGGAGCGGCTCTTTTGGCGGCGACAGGTGCAGG
>CAYPHR010000140.1:0-7769 GCA_964410375.1 uncultured Anaerolinea sp.
AACCCGCCAAGCATGGTCTGGAGCATGTCAAAGACACCGACGAAATACAGCACGGCGGCAAATCCCAGCAAACCGATGCCGAAGATCGCGGAGATCAACGGGCTTTTGTTATCGTACTTCGCCGCGTTGTATTGCATGAAATCCCGTTCGTTCTGAAAACGCTGAAGTTGGGCATCGGAATATCGTCCCTGCTTGTTCGCTTCAAGGTCGGCGGCGGTGAACATGCCCTTTTGTTGTAATTCGTAGTTGTGCTCGTAGGTGGAACTCATAAGGCATCTCCTTTTTATATGGTCATCAGAACGATTGCGATCAGTGCCGCACCAACGCCGATCCACTGATTGCGGTTGAGGCGTTCCTTAAGGAAAACCCACGCCAGCAAGACCGTTGCGCCGGGAAAGAGCGAACTGATCACAGCGGCAACATCCAGCCGCCCTGCCTGCCCGGCAAGGATGAAAAAGAAATTCCCGCCGAGGTCGAGTATCCCGTTCAAGGAGATGATGGGCAGGGCGTTCAGTTCGATCTTCCACGAGGAACGCGTGAGCAACAGGTAGGCGATGATGAGCGTCATGCCGCCCGTGCGCGAATAGATCATGTGCCAGACCGCGCCGCCATCCTTGGTGGCTTGGTGCATGAGCACAAAGTAGAAGCCGAAGCCAATGCCTGCAAGCAGGGGCAGTTTCAAGTCCGAGAGATGCGAAAGGATGTCTTTCACGCCGCCCTCGCTTTGGGAGATCATCCACACCGCGAAGAGCGCAAAGACAAATCCGATAAATGTGAGAAAGCCGGGAAAGCCTTCGGTGAACATCCCAACCGCCACCGGGAGCGCCGCCGCCAGCAAAGCGGAAACGGGCGCGGCGATGCTCATCAAGCCAAGCGTCATCGAGTGGTAAAGCAGCATCAGCCCCATCGTGCCGAATACGCCTGCGACCAGCGCAAAGATCTGCGCGCGGCGGTCGGGCAGCGGTTCACCGACGAACGCAAGCACGGCAAAAAGAAAGATCACGCCGACGACCTCCGCATAGAACACGGAACGATATGCGCCAACACGCCGCGCCGCAAGCCCGCCTGTAAAATCACCCGCGCCCCAACTGAGCGCGGATGCAAGACCAAATAAGATGGATAGCAATGTTGTCTCCTATTTCGGACTGCGGACTTCAGTCCGCGTTTTATGAATTTCAATACTTGTCATCATCAAAAAGAACATGAACCGGGTATTCCTGTTCACATGCTTTCAACCAATCGCTATCATTGCCGCGCAGGTAAACACTGTAACTCGAATGCTCCCAATCTTCAGGGTTTTCTACATATCCGTGCTTGACTGGATTATAGTGAATGTAATTCAAACGTGTCCAAAAATCATGTTCTCCCCTGATGCAAGTATCCCAATAACTATACCAAATCTTTCTTCCTGTCTGCCCATCCAGCAAGTTGATTTTACGGGAGGTGCTTCCATGCAGACGTTTCATGAACGCGCTTATCTCTCTTCCTGCGGCAGGCATGAACAGGATGTGGTAATGATTCTGCAACACCACCCATGCAGCCATTGTCATTTTGAATTCCATTACCAGCGCTTTGAAGGTTTCAACCCAGAGTGAAAGATGTTCTGAAGTTGCCAGAAAGCGGGATTTACCAAATGTTGACGCTGTGACGAAATACCATGCATTATCCACAAACAAATGCGGTGGGCGGTGCGGCGAAGTTGACCATTTCATTTCCAGTTTCCATTTCTCGATACGGACTGCGGATTTTAGTTTTTTTCGCCTACGTAAGCAGACTAAAGTCTGCACTCCGCCTCACAATTCGGACTGCGGACTTCAGTCCGCGTTTATTCCTCATACATGGGTATACTGAAGTGCAGTCCGTTTCGCAATGCGGACTAAAGTCCGCGCTCCGTTTTTTGACCTGCCCTCGCCAACACCTTTTGCGCATTCTTCAACAGCGGCATATCGATCATCTTGCCGTCGAGCGAATACGCGCCTTTGCCTTCTTTTTGACTGGCTTCGAACGTCTCGACGATTCTTCTCGCATATGCCACTGCTTCATCGGACGGAGTGAACGCCTCTTGCACTACTGGAACTTGGTTCGGGTGAATGACCTGTTTCCCGCTGAAACCGAGTCTTGCCCCGAATTCCGACTCAATCTTGAGCGCGTCCAAATCCTTGTAATCAATCGTGACAATATCCAGCGGCTGAAGATCAAACGCCGCGCAAGCCACAATGACCGCCTGCCGCGCATACAGCAATTCAACCGCATCCTTCGTGCGTGTCGCGCCAATGGACGCGGCGAAGTCTTCCCCGCCGAAGATGATCGCGTCCAACCGCGGATGTGACGCGATCTCTTTGAGATTCAAAATTCCCTTGGCGGTTTCCACGCCGATCAAAATCCGAATCGAGTTGATCTGCCAGCCATTCTTCAATTCGGCGTCTTCGATGATTTTGCTCGCCCATTCGACGTGTTCGTATGATTCCACTTTTGGAATCACAATGCCATCAGGCTTGTACGGCAGGACCGCTTCGATGTCATCCTTCTCCCAGCCTGAGCCGACCGAGTTGATGCGTGCCAGTTTTTCGCTCGCGCCGAAGTCCAATTCCTGCAAGGCTTTGGCGATCGTGGCGCGCGCTTCCGCTTTTTTGTTGACGGCTGTGCCGTCTTCCATGTCCATGCAAATTGAATCCACCCCCAGCGTGATGGACTTGGTGATCATCTTCCAGTTGTCTCCGGGCATGTAGAGTAGGGCTCGTCGTGATCGCATTAATTCTCCTGTGTTCATGTCATCGCTTCGCCCTTCGGGCTCCTCGCAATGACATATTATCCTTTCTTCAAAAACATCGCCGTTCGCTCGAATTCCACCACAACCGTACCATCTGGCTTTTTGCCTGTGCATTTAATCTTCACCAGCCCAGCATTCGGTCGTGACTTCGACTCGCGCTTTTCGATAATTTCACTTTCGGCATAGACCGTATCACCGTGAAAGACGGGGTTGGGATGCACGATCTTGTCGTAGCCCAAATTCGCCACGATGGTGCCTTCGGTCAGGTCTGCCACGGTCAAGCCGACGACCAGACCGAACGTGAAGAGTCCGTTTACCAGCCGCTGACCAAATTCGGTCTTGGAAGCAAAATCCTCGTTAAGGTGAAGCGGTTGGGTGTTCATCGTCAGCGCGGAGAAAAGCACGTTATCCATTTCCGTCACCGTACGCCCGCCGTGCTTGAACTTCATCCCGATCTCGAGTTCGTCGAAAAATTTTCCAGCCATCAATCCTCCATCTCGATCAAGATCTGCTCGCGCTCCACCGTCTGCCCCTGCGCCACCGAAACCGATTTGACCACGCCATCAGTCAACGCCTGAATGCGGATTTCCATCTTCATGGCTTCCATCGTCAGCAGGGTTTGACCTTTCTTCACAGCCTCACCCACGCTGACGGAAACGCTTCTTATCTGACCCGGCATCGGGGCGATCAATCCCCCGGCATGGTCGTGTCTGACGCCGCGTTTCGCGCCCGATGTTTTCGTGAGCATGGATGTGTTCCCGTCCACTGTCACCCAGCGCTTCGCCATGTCAGATGAGACGTACGCCGTCACCCGCTGACCGTCCACAAGCAGGTCCATTCGTCCGCTCACAGCATCCGCGCGGACAATGTGCACCGGCACGGTTTTTCCGTCCACGATGGCGGCATAGCCGTCATCGGAGGGATTGAGTTCAATGGTTTGCGAGCCGAAAGTTGTTTTCATTTTGTTCACCGTAGGGGCGACCCTTCATTGTTTATGAAGGCGGCTTGCTTTCACAGGGCGGGTCGCCCCTACAAATTAATTCCTATAATTCCCTGTCCGCTTCCATGGGCTGAAAGGATCGGTCTCATTCGAGACAGCCGATTGGGACTTGCCATCCGCAAAGACCACATCCGCCAGTGCGGCGGCGATCAATTTGTGGAGTGAAAGAGCTTGCTCTTTCAAATCCAATGGCAAGCCATTGGATTCCAAAATAGTTTCCACCCACCTTGTGGAGACTTTTCCCTGTTTGAAGTCATCCGTTTCCAACACGGCATACATGAAATCGATATTCGTCACCACGCCGTGGACAATGAAATCGCGCAAGGCGGTTTGCATGCGCTGAATGGCGGTCTCCCGGTTCTCGGCATGGACGATCAACTTCGCCAGCAGCGGATCATAGAAATGCGTCACTTCGTCGCCTGCGGCAAAGCCCGCATCGACGCGGATGCCCGGTCCGCGCGGCTCGATGAATTGCAGGAGTTTTCCCGTGCTGGGTAAAAACCCCGTGGATGGGTCCTCGGCATAGATGCGGCACTCGATGGCGTGTCCGTGCTGGCGCAGGTCTGCTTGCGCGAAGGGGAATTTTTCTCCCGCCGCGATGCGGATCTGCCAGTGGACAAGGTCGAAGCCCGTCACCATCTCCGTGACGGGATGCTCCACTTGCAGGCGGGTGTTCATTTCAAGAAAGTAATATTGCGAAGTTTTGGGATCGAAGATGAATTCGACCGTCCCGGCGTTGAAATAGTTCACCGCCTTTGCCGCATTGACCGCCGCTTCGCCCATCTTCGCGCGGATTTCGGGCGTCAGTAACGGCGAAGGGGATTCTTCGATGATCTTCTGGTGGCGTCTCTGCACCGAACATTCACGCTCGAAGAGATGCACGAGGTTGCCATGCTTGTCGCCGAAAACCTGTATCTCGATATGATGCGCGTCCGCGAGATATTTTTCGACCAGCAGGCGTTCGTCACCGAAGGAATTCAAGGCTTCACGCCGCGCCGTTTCGATGGCTTCGTTCAATTCATCTTCCGAATTGACCACGCGCATGCCTTTGCCCCCGCCGCCAGCCGCCGCTTTGACCAGCACAGGGTAGCCGATCTCTTTCGCGGCATTCTTGAATTCGTCGAATGTCTCAAGGTCCTCGTGACCGGGCACGGTCGGCACGCCTGCCTGCTTCATCAATATCTTTGATTCGGCTTTGTCGCCCATCGCGCGGATCGAATCCGCCGAGGGACCGATAAAGGTCAAATGGGCGGAATCAACTGCGGCGGCGAAGGAGGCGTTCTCCGAGAGAAATCCATAGCCCGGGTGGATGGCATCCGCTTTCGTATCGAGCGCGGCGCGGATGAGTTTCTCCGCGTTCAAATAGGATTCTTTCGGCGCGGCATCACCCAGTAAAACGGCTTCATCCGCGAATTGCACATGCTGGGACTGTTTGTCCGCTTCGGAATACACGGCGACGGTTTTTATGCCGAGTTCGCGGCAGGCGCGCATGATGCGGATGGCGATCTCGCCGCGGTTGGCGATGAGGATTTTATTGAACATTCAACAGTTCCAATAATTCCTTCTCGCGTTCGGGCTTCAAGCCCGCCTTCATCGTATATTCATCGGGCAGGTCCGATGCCCACGCCAGCGTATCGCGCACGGTATCGAACAGCGGCGTGAACTCAAGCCCCGCCTGCAGCGCCTTGGAAATATCCACGCGGGCAAAGCCCCGGGATTCATCGGCATCGGGCAGCCATGCGGGCATGTCGCTCCACGGGTTGACCTGATGCTGCTTCAAAAAATCGACCGGCGCCCACCTGAAGTGCGCATCGCTGCCGCTGGCGATCTTGCAGGTCTGGAACACGGTCTCCAGCGAAACGGTCTCGCCTGTGACGTTAAAGACACCCGAAACATCCTGCTCGATCAATTGCAGGATGAAATCGGCGAGGTCGCGCACATCGATGATCTGTGTCGGCGCATCGGGTCCCTCCGGCGCGAGCACATCGCCGCCGCGCGCGATGCGTGAAATCCAATAGGTGAAGCGGTCGGTCGGGTCGTGCGGTCCCACCACCAACCCGGGGCGGATGATGAGCGAATTGATCCCGAACACCTCCTGCACGGCGCGTTCACACAACGCCTTCAACGGTCCGTAGGTTTCGCCCGTGATCTCCTCGGTCGTTTCATCTGCCAGCATTCCCACCGGGTCGCTCTCGCGGATGCCCGCTTTTTGGAAGTTTTCATACGCCGAAATGCTGGAGATAAAGACATACTGCCCGACCTTGCCCTTAAGCGCCTCCGCCGACATTCGGACAAGGCGCGGAAGATAACCGCACGTGTCGATCACCGCATCCCACTGTCCCGTAAGTTGATCCAGGTCCTGTTCCCTGTCTCCCCGTATCTTTTTGACCTTCTGGAACAGGTCGGGGTTCGTCTGCCCGCGGTTGAAGAGCGTCACTTCGTGCCTGCGGGCACGGGCGGAATTGACGAGGTGACGTCCGAGAAAGCGCGTGCCGCCGAGGATGAGGATCTTCATGTCTTGACTCCCACCAGGGTGAACAGGGTATCGTCCGGCTTGACCGGCTCGAACGTGAACTCGCTGTAGATTTGTACATCCTTGAAGCCCGCCTCTTCGAACAGGGCGAGCGCCTCTTCCTGCGTATAGGACAGCGTGGCGGGAGACTGCGCGTGCACTTCCGATTGGATCATCACCCCGTCACGGATGACTTCCCACAGGTCGCGGGTGTCTTCCGTCTTGGTTTCCGGGTTGTAGCGTGACCAGCCCGTCCGGCGGATGGTTGCGCCGTCTTCGGGGCGTTTGGCTTCCTGTTCGAAGCCGCTGTCCAGCGGATCGCCCTCCCGCCAGAGCGTCATGAACGGAGCGACCAGCGCCCCGCCCGGTTCAAGATGGTCATGGAAGCGCCGCATGGCTTGCCGGGGTTGTCCGGGTTTCAAGAGCAGTTGCAGCGAACTCGAAGGGACAAGGATGGTCTTGTACTTGCGCGGCAGGTTCAACTCCGTCATGTTCTGGACGTAAAGGTTGGGCTTGAGGTTCTTGCGCGCGGCATTCTCTCCGCACAGTTCGATCATTTCAGGCGAGAGGTCCACGCCGTCGATGTCGATGCCCTGCGCGGCAAAATCAAGGAGCAGGCGTCCGCTCGAACAGCCCACATCAAGGACGGGCTGTCCGTACTTCTGAATCAGGTCAAGATACATGAAGCGGTCGGGCCAGTTGGAGGTGTCTCCGCGCAGCAGGTCCCAGTATCTGACCATCAGACCGCGGTATTCGTAGTTCTCTAGAGATGTCATTATTCATGCTCCTGTCGGATGCGGGTGAGACTCAATTCAGTTGCCTTGCCTTCCATGCCTTCCGGAGTGATATTGTACGCCGTAATGATAAGACGATCATTATTAATGAGTTCCACTTCCGTGCGCCAGCCCCAGTCCGGTCCGCCGGAGGGATCGGGGTAACTGCCGAGCACGAAGAAGCCGTTCCCCTTCGCATCTCCCGTGCAGAACATGATGGCGGTGTTGTTGTGGAACGAGTCCACCCAGCTGGCTTCGTATTGGTCGAGCAGGGTGTTGTAGCCGAAGGTGATCATGCCGTGCTGTGCTTCATCGTCGATGGTGGATTGATACAGGAACAACGCAAAGCGACCGTCAAGAACGAGTTGGATCGTCCCAACAATAGGCGCTTCGTTGGCAAGTTTATCCGGTTCCAGCCACAATTTGGAAGTCCCCTGCCAGTGACCGGCGAGTTGGGAGAGGAAGTGATGGGGGGAGGAGGTTTTGTGAGACATGGCAAGTAGACAGTAGAAAGTGGGTTTAGGATTGGGGTATTGGTGACTGGAGAATTTCGTTTTCGAAATGGGATAATGCGAGGTAGGGAGTTTTTTCTTCACGAATTCCGTGTTTTCTCTGGATTGGGACGAATGAATTCAAGATCTTTATAACCTGGGTCAATATATTCATGCGATGGACAACCACTTCCGGTTTCATGGCGCGGCGGACTTTGTAGAT
>CAYPHR010000141.1:0-7752 GCA_964410375.1 uncultured Anaerolinea sp.
GTGGCATTGTTCATGATCATCTACTACCGCATGCCCGGCATCGTGGCGGTCCTCTCCATTCTGATCTACGCCACCGTGGCATTTGCGATCTTCAAGTGGTTCCACTTTACGCTGACCCTGCCCGGCATCGCGGGCTTCCTGCTCAGTACCGGCGCCGCATTGGATGCGAACATCCTGATCTTCGAGCGCCTGAAAGAGGAACTCCGCAACGGAAAGAATCTTTCACAGGCGGTCGACCAGGGCTGGACGCGCGCCTGGTCATCCATCCGCGACTCCAACCTCGCCACCATCATCACATCCTTGATCCTTTTCTGGTTCGGCTCCTCGTTCGGTGCGACCATCGTAAAAGGCTTCTCATTGACACTGGCGCTCGGTGTTGCCATCTCGCTCTTCACCGCAATTTACGTCACCCGCACGCTGCTTGTGGTCTTCCTGAGGGCGTTCAAGCCGCAGAATTTTGAACGCTGGTTCGGCATCTAAGCCGGCGCGCCAAGGATATTCGTTATGATTGACATTCTCAGCAAAAGATACTACTACTTCATCTTCTCACTTCTGGTCATCGTGCCGGGGTTGATCTTCCTCGCCATCGACGGGCTTCCGCTCTCCATCGATTTCACCGGCGGCAGTCTGTTCGAGATCAAGTTCGAGGGCGGCGCCACCCCGGATACAGAAACCATTATCAGAGTCTATGAAGAGGCGGGCATCGACGACGCACAGGTCACAACCACCGAAGGCGGTTCACTGCAGATCCGCTCCTCCTTTTTGGACAACGAAGTACGCGATGAAATTCTGACCGCCTTACAGGCAGAATCAGGCGCCGGCATCGAGATCATCAGTTTCGACAGCGTCGGTCCGAGCATCGGCGCGCAGGTCGCATCGCGTGCCGCCCTGGCGGTCGGCGTGGCGGCGCTTGCCGTCATTGTGTACATCTCACTGGCGTTCCGCAAGGTGGAGAACGCCTTCCGCTATGGCATTTGCGCCATCATCGCGATGGTGCACGATGTGGCGGTGGTGTTCAGCATCGCCGGCATCGGCGCGCGCTATTTCGGCTGGCAGATGGATGCGCTCTTCCTGACCGCCCTGTTGACCGTGATCGGTTTCTCGGTGCAGGACAAGGTGGTGGTGTTCGACCGCATCCGCGAAAACTCGAACCTGCTTCGCCGGCTGGAATATGAAACGCTCGTCAACCACTCCATCGTGCAGACGCTGCAGCGCTCGATCAACACCCAGTTGATGACCGTGGAATTCCTCCTGCTGGCGCTGGCGCTCTTCGGCGGTGTGACGCTTCAGGAATTCGCCGTGATCCTGCTCGTCGGTCTATTGAGCGGGACCTACTCCTCGATCTTTGTGGCGGCTCCCATCCTCGTACTGTGGGAAAAACGCGAGTGGACAAGCTGGTTCGGACGCGGCGCAGCGGCATAAGTTCAGATCAAAAAGGGATGCCAAAAAACGGCATCCCTTTTCTTTTAACGCACATGACAGAAGATCTCTCCACCTTCATCCGCGCTTTCATCATTGGGATTTCCATCGCCGCGCCGGTCGGACCGATCGGCGTTCTATGCATCCGCCGCACGCTGGCAAATGGGAAACTGGCTGGTTTCCTTTCCGGCATGGGCGCCGCCAGCGCGGACATGGTCTATGGCGCGATCGCGGCATTCGGTCTCACCGCCATTACGAGCCTGCTGGTGGAGCATGCCATCTGGCTTCGATTGATCGGCGGCGGGTTCCTGCTTTATCTGGGGATCAAAACGTTCCTTGAAAAGCCCGCCGGGCATGCCGCACAGGCGAAACAAAGCGGAAAATTCGGCATGTTCCTTTCCACCTTTCTGCTGACCATCACCAACCCAATGACCATCCTCGCCTTTGCTGCGATCTTCGCAGGGACGATGCTGGGAGAAAAGGTCAATTCCCCGCTGGTGATGGTGGCAGGTGTATTCGCGGGGTCGGCAGCCTGGTGGCTGGCGCTCAGCCTCGGGGTTGGGACGATGCGCGGCAGATTAACGAACATCCACATGACGTGGATCAACCGCATTTCAGGCGGAATCATTACCGCATTTGGGGTGATCGCGCTTGCCGGATCATTTTAGCGATACTCCAGCATCACCGCATTCACCACGTCTTCAAGCATTTCCTGATCCCACTTCCCCGCTTCATTTTCGCCCGACCCTAAACCGTCCTTCAAACCCACCACACGCTGACGGGCTTCCTCGGCGGTTCCATCGTGGTTCAACACAAAAGAGGATAGATCGCGGGCAAGTTCCGCCCGCCCTTGTTTGGCGGTCAGCGCTGTTAACGCTGCCAGGATGTCCAACATCAACTGAACGTCGCCGACCTTTTGAGCAAGCTTTATTGCGTTAAGAAAATGGTCTTTTGCGTCGTCCAGCATACCGGTGAACAATGACACATCCCCCAAGCCCGCCAAAGCGACGGCTTCGCCGCGCTGGTCGTTGATCTGGCGTTTCAAGGCAAGACTTTCCAGCAGTAACTTCCCTGCAAGTTCATAATTCCCCTGCCTGCCGGCGAGCTTGCCCGCGTTCGCAAGCGTTGTCGCCGCGCCATGCACGTGGTCCTGCGCCTTGAATATCTCACTGCTTTGCAGATAATATTCCTGCGCGCCCGCAAAGTCAGACTGCGCCTGCAACAAATTGCCGAGATTATTCAGAACCATCGCCGCGCCGATCTCATCCTGCATGGCTTGATATGTTTCGACGGCACGCTCAAAATACATGCGGCACTGCTCAAAATTCCCCTGCGCCTTGGCGCAACTGCCGAGAAAGTTAAGCGAGAATGCCACACCGTCAAGATTGTTTTCCCCTTCGGATAACTGCAAACTCTCATTCGCAAGTTCCATCGCCTGCGGATAATCACCCGCGTAATAACTGGTAATGGCAAGCGAGTCCAGTACGCGCGAGCGGCGGGCGGGGTCATCCATCGCTTCAAGATAGGTCAACGCCCGCTGAAGGTCGGCGCGCGCGTTTTCCAACTGCCCGATCTGGGTGTGCATGCGCGCCTTGCGCCCCAACAGGTCGCATAGCAAGCCGTCCGCTTTGCCGCCATGCTTTTCAGCGATCCGAACCAAGGCGTGCTGGAACAGGTCAATGCCTTCCTGGAACCAGCTTTGCACGCTGAAAAAGGAATGCAGGATGCCGGCGGTATGCTCCAACGGCGGCAGCAGACCCGCATCAATGGCGCGCTCCCATGAAGCACGGATGTTGGCGCGCTCCGGGCGGATGGCGGCGCGCTGGTCCGGCGATTCACCGTCGCCGAGTTGAGTTAAAAACGTCAGGTAGTAGGAGGTATGGGCGGCGGCGACAGTTTCAAAGTCGGCGGAGGAGGCGGATAATTTTTCCGAGGCGTAACCCAGCAGGATGGGATGAATATCACAGCGTCCATCGGGCTGCTGCTGGACAAGGGATTTATCCGCCAGCCCGGAGATGAGAATCCCCGCGTCGCCCTGTGCGATGACCGCCTGCGCCGCCTCGAGCGTAAAACCGCCGCGGAAAATGGAGAGGCTCATAAACGCCCCCTGTTCTTCCGGTGAAAGCAGCGACCACGAACGCTCGAACACCGCCCGCAAACTGCGATGTCCCGCGGCAAGGTCCTGATATGGACTTGTGAGGAAGTCCAGGTCTTTTTCGATCTGCGCGGCGATCTGACCGCAGGAATACTGGCGCGTCCATGCGGAGGCGAGTTCGATCGCCAGCGGCATGCCGCCCACCATGCGGCAGATGTGCGCAACCGATTCTTGATCCTTACCGGCGAGGTGAAAATCGCGCTTTACCCGCTGTGCGCTCTGCAAGAACAAGGCGACTGCGCTGGATTCCTGCGGCGCGGATGCATCTCCTGTAGGGACTTCCAAGCCGGAGACATCGAAGACGACCTCATCGTATAAGTTGAGCCGCTCGCGCGAGGTGACCAAAACTCTGACGCCGGGAGCCTGCCGCAGAATTTCGACCAGCAGGGCAATCGCGCCGCCCGCATCGTCGAAAAGGTGCTCGAGGTTATCCAGCACGAGCAAAACTTCGCGTTCCTTCAAAAAATCGAGCAATTGTTTTTGCAGAGAGTCCGTCCCGTGAAACACCAACCCGATCACTTCCGAGATACGGGCGGGGATCTCTGCGGGTGTATCCAACGCTGCCAGCGGCACAAAATGAACCCCATGCAGGAACTGACCGGGTTTGCGTTCCGCAAGCGAGCGCGCCGCCTCCACCGCCAGGCGCGTTTTTCCGATCCCGCCCGGACCGGCAACGGTCACAACGCGCGTCGCGGATGCGGCAAGCAGTCGGCTGAGTTCTTCGATCTCTTTGGCGCGCCCTAAAAATCCGCTTGAAAAAGCCGGTAGTCTTATGGCTGGAGGAAAATCAAGTTCTTGAATGCGGCGGAATAATTCCGTTGTGGCGGGGGACGGGGAAATGCCCAGGTCCTGCGACAACCTGTGCTTCAAACTCTGGTAACACTGCAGGGCGGCGCTGCGTTGACCGGTCCGGAGGAAGGACCACATCTGGGTGCGGCACGCCTCCTCATCGTACGGGTCGAGGCGCAGCCAGCGGGCGGCGGATTCGACGCCTTCGGAGAAAAATCCGTTTTCAAGATGATAGCGGGAGAGAAGACGAAATCCCTCGCGGGCGAGACGCTTCAGGCGTTCGCGCTGGAGGATGACCCATTCCTCGAAGCCTTGTCCATCCCGCAGGTGGAAGCCCTCCAAAAAATCCCCCCGATACAAGTCCAATGCCGAGCGGAGTTTCGACGCGGCGGCTTCATCCCGCGGAAGGCTGGCATGATCGGGCAGACCCAACTCCCCCAACTGCTTTTCGAACTCGTCCACGTCCAGCCAGAGATCGCTCTTGGTGTTGAAGGCAAGCGCTTCGCGCGTGATGACGAGGTAATCATCCAATTCGCGGCGCAGGGACGTGAGGATGGTGCGGAGATTGGTCAAGCCCTGCGTAGAGGAACGGTCCGCCCAGAGCAGTTCCGCCAGCTTTTCACGCGCCACAGGGCGACGACTACACGCAAGATACAAAAAAAGGGCTTCCGCCGCCCGCGATGGAAGTCCATCCACCGCCTTTTTCCCTTTTTGAATCGAGACCTCACCCAACAGCGTTAGTCGTAGTTTTGGCGGCATATTTTTGAGCGCTTTCTAAGCGGCAAACCCATATAGTTGATGAAAATTATCCAGTTGATGGTGAGCAGATGACTTCCAAAAAAACAACCCGTTCCACTCAATCCACAAATTATAGCACGCCGGCTTTCTCCACCGAAAGCAAGGAAGCGGTACGTAAGTACCATGCCTATCTTTTGAGGGTCTGGCGGGAGGACGACTCCCTTCCGTGGCGCGCGCAGCTCGAGAGTCCCAACACGGGCGATGTGCTCGGCTTCGCCACACTGGAGGAACTTCTTTCCTTTTTGGGCGGACGGTTCAGGGAAGGACAGGAGATGCCCATGGGTTAAGCCGTTCCCATACCCAAACCGCATTGCTGTGTCTCTCAAAACTTTAATTTTATGGAGATGTATCATGAAAATTTACACCAGCACTCTTACCCTTTTCGCCCTTGCGCTGACCCTGGCACTGACCGTCGCCTTGATCGCCCCGGTCCCGCCTGCCTACGCGCTTACCTTTACCGTCAATGCGCTGGACGACCTGAATGACGGCGCGTGCAATGCGGCGCACTGCTCCCTGCGCGAAGCCATTCTCGCGGCAAATTCAGCGCCATCGAACGACTCGATCGTCTTCAGTGTCAGCGGCACGATCCTCCTTGGTGCCGCCCTGCCCGGCATCCCGCAAGACAGCGCCCTGATCATCGATGGCGCGGACAATATCACCATCGACGGCGGCTCGAGGGTGCGGGTGCTTTCAAATTCCGGCGACCTGACCCTGCGCAGCCTGATCGTTACCAACGGAGCGGTGGTTGACGATTTCGGCGGCGGCGTGCTCAATGAGGGAACCCTGACCATCGAGAACAGCACCTTTTCCAACAACACCGCCTCGGCTGTGAACGCCGCCGCCGGCGGCGGCGCGATCTACAACAGCGGCTCCCTGACCATCAACGCCGGATATTTCAATTCCAACAAGGCGGTCAGCGCGGGGAGCGGCACCGCGGAGGGCGGCGCCATCTACAGCGCCGGAGAGTTTACCGAAGTATCGATCCACGCCGGCGCAACCTTCAAAAACAACCAAGCCGCCCATCACGGAGGCGCCATTTTCAACGCGCTCGGATACATGACCGTGAAGGACAGCCTGTTTGACGGCAACCATTCAACCCAGGGCGGGGGCGGCGGGATCTATGACCGGAACGGCGCGGGCGTGACCTTGATCCATACCACCCTGGAAGGAAATTCCGCGGAATTTGGCGGCGGCATGTTCAGCAGCGCCTACCGCACAGATATCCGGCACAGCACGTTCAGGAACAATTCGGCACGCAGCACGGACGGCGGCGGGGTCTACACTCACAGCAACAGTGTGTTGAATATTTCCAACAGTGTGCTGGCGCATAATGCCGCCAAAAACGGGGGAGGCGTGTTTGCGCTCGGCATTGCCAACCTGACCAATACGACCCTGTTTGGGAACAGCGCCACGGTCAGCGGCGGCGGGGTGCATGCGCGCAGTGAATTGAACATCCAAAACACCACCATCACAGACAGCGCCAGCGGCGGGGACTGCACGCTCGGCAACGGCGGCAGAATGCGCGAAATTTCATCGAACAACCTGATCGCGGGTACGGGGAGCGATGCCTGCGGGCTGATGCACGGCGTGGACGGGAATCTCATCGGTCTGGAGCCGGGATCGGCAACGTTCTCCAGTTCCCCCGCCCATTTGCCGTAAACAGGGCTGCCCAATGCTGACCGTTCAGGCTTTTCTGTGTACTGCCTTGACGATACGCAGAAAGAAAAAGGAGATGCCTCTGAATTAAAGAACCGTTTTTTTCATACAGATCCCATTCATTTTTTTACAAGGAGAAACATCATGAAACACCAATTGGTTCGATTTTTTACGATCTTCACCCTGTTGACCCTGCTGTTCGGAGCCGTGCCAGCCGCCCCCGTAGGCGCGGAGGCGCACGCCGCCCCGCTCGCAGCCAGCGGCGATTCCCTCTGGGCAAAGAGCGTTGGAGGCACCGATTATGAGTATCCAGCCAGCATCGCAACCGACTCGAACGGCAATGTATATGTGACCGGGGCATTCAGAGAAACCGCCGATTTTGACCCCGGTGCGGGCAGTGTGGAACTGACCAGCGCCGGGCAAGAAGACATCTTTTTACTAAAAATGGACGGCAATGGCAACTACGCTTGGGCAAAGAGGATCGGCAGTACCGGAATTGATTCCGCAACGAGTATCGCCGCAGATGCAAGCAATAACATTTATGTTACAGGAGTATTTTCAGGCACGGTGGACTTTGACCCGGGCGCCGGCACCGCCAACCTGACCAGCGCCGGGCTACGCGACATATTCGTTGCAAAGTATGACTCCGACGGCAATTATATTTGGGCAAAGCGCATGGGCGGCGGCACCAACGACTCGGGACTTGGACTAACGCTCGATGCCAGCGGGAATGTGTACACAACAGGAAACTATCAAGGTACCGCTGACTTCGACCCCGGCGCCGGCACCGCCAACCTGACCAGCGCCGGGAATTCAGATGTCTTTGTTTCCAAGCTGGACAGCAACGGCAATTTCGTGTGGGCGAAAAGCATGGGAGGGACGGAGCAGGATCGAGGGCGAGGCATCGCGGTCAGCGCCAGCGGGAATGTGTACAC
>CAYPHR010000142.1:0-7664 GCA_964410375.1 uncultured Anaerolinea sp.
GCTTTGTCAACGAGGTGGAAGGAATCAACCGGGTGGTGTATGATTTTACCAGCAAGCCGCCAGCGACAATTGAATGGGAGTGAGTTTGGGTTTGGGAATTTAAGGCGGCAAGGAGAAAAAAAATGAAATTCGATTTTGGCGAAGTGCTGACCCGTATGTGGAAGATCGGTTGGAATCACAAGGTGCTGTGGCTGTGGCAGATGCTGCCGGGAGCGGTGACCTTTGTAGTGATGCCTTTGTTCATACTCTCGAACCCCGGCTTTTTGATGATGATGCCCGAGCCGTTCAGTAACTATGCCGATGAGTCGTGGATCTTGCTTATATTTTCAGGGCTGATGATGGTTGTCACCGTCTTGTCGATGCTTCTTGGGACCATCGCCCAATTAACGACGGTCTATGGCGCATTAAAGGTGGAACAAGGCGCGGAAAAACTTTCATTTATCGGTTTGTTAAACGAGAGTAAGCCTTACTTCTGGCGCATATTGGGGTTGTATGCCATCTTTGTAGGCGGCTGGATGGTCCTTTACTTTGCGGTTATGTTCTTATTCATGGCGGGATCCATGCTCACCATGGGGCTGGCGACCCTATGCTTTATGCCCTTTTTCCTGTTGTTATTGCCGGTCATGATCATTGGCTACTCTGTTTTGGAGCTTGCGCAAGCCGCCATCATCGCAGATGATATGCGTACGTTTCATGCCATTTCGCACGGCTGGAAGCTCTTTCGTGAAAATTGGCTGGGAGTCACTCTGCTGATGCTGATCCTTTATTTTGGTCTCACCATGCTTTCCAGTGTTGCGGTGTTTCCGATAATGGCGCCGATGATGGCGTTCCCGATCATGGCGGAAACACAAGGCAATATAAACAACTTTATGATGATATTCTTACTTGTGCTGTTTCCGCTTGCATTGTTCCTGATGGTTATCATCCAGGGGATTCTCATGGCATTCTTCCAATCCGCCTGGGCAGTGACCTATCTGCGGATCACACGAGGCGGGACATCCACGCCTCAAGCCTGACCCGGTGGAAGGAATCAATCGGGTGGGGTATCATTCTGTCAGCGACTTTTCGAGTTTTCTGCCGTATGTATTCTTGAAATGTAAAAAATGCAGAGAAATTCGATAAAGGAGAACGTATGAACAACTTCAATCTTGGCGAGGTTCTGACCCGCGCCTGGCAGATCATTTGGAAGCATAAAATCCTGTGGGTCTTTGGCGTTTTTGCTATATTTGCAAGCGGCGGCGGTAGCGGGGGAGGAGGCGGTGGCGGGGGCACCGGTTATCAAACAGGTTCCGACGAGTTTCCGATCCCGACCAATGAGTTGGAACGCGCATTCCAGCAATTCGCTCAATTCATTGAACAGAATCTGTGGATCATCTTCGTTTTCATTGTCGTTGTCATCATCCTGTCCCTGCTCTTTTATGCGCTGGGAATCATGGGCAGGATCGGCTTGATAAAAGGCGTGCATAAAGTGGAAAAGGGCGCGGAACAACTGATCTTCGCCGAACTGTGGTCGGAGAGCATGCCGTATTTCTGGCGCGTCTTCGGCTTGAACTTTCTGGTCGGGCTGGCGGTCGCTGTGTTGTTCCTCATCATCTTTTTGCCGATGTTTTTCGTGAGCATTCTCACCTTCGGGCTGGGCTTCCTCTGTCTGATCCCTCTGCTCTGCGTCCTGATCCCGCTGAGTTGGGTGGTCATGGTTATCTTGGAACAGGCGCAAGCCGCCATTGTGATCGAGAACCTCGGCATGTGGGACAGTTTCAAGCGCGGTTGGGAGATCGTCAAAGCCAATGCCATTAACTTCCTCTTGCTGGCGCTGGTCCTGTTCATCGGCGGCGCGGTTATCGGCATATTCATCGCGCTTCCGATTATCTTGACGGTTGTTCCCTTGATTACCGGTATACGGATGCTGAATGAGACGCTCATGCCCCTCTATATTGCAATGGCGTGCTGCGCCCTTTACATCCCTGTACTGTACCTGCTCACTGGTATACTCACTGCCTATATCCAGTCCGTGTGGACGCTGACCTTCCTGCGTCTCACCAAATCTGATGAGGAAACACCCGTTTTTGTCGAGGCGAATGCGTAAAACCAAAACCCTGCTTTTTCTGATCATTCTGGGGCTTGTCCTCAGCGTTGTGCCGCAGGCGCGGGCGCAGCAAACCAGCGCCGCCGTGACGCTCTACAATGCGGATGCATCCAACTTCCCGACCGTCTCCGCCTTTATGGATGTATTCGACGCCCAGCGGATTTTCGCCTCCGGACTCGCTCCGGAGGCTGTTTCCGTTATAGAAAACGGACAGAACCTCCCGGTTGATTCACTGTTTGAAATGGCGATCCCCCTGCAGTTGGTAGTCGCCGTCAATCAAGGTCCCGCACTTGCAACGCAGAACGCCAACGGCATCTCGCGCTTCCAGCGAGTTTCGCAGGTCATCGCACAATGGGCGGAGAGTCGTCCCGCCGACCTGCCCGATGACCTCAGCCTCGTCAGCCAGGCAGGACCCGTCATCAACCATGCCAGCCCTGCGGATTTCATCGTCGGATTAAACGGTTTCCAGCCGGACCTGCGCGCCTCGCGCCCAAACCTGCAATCCCTCGTCACCGCGCTGGATGTGGTCAGCGCGCAGACGCCCTATCTCGGCATGAAGCGCGCCATCTTGTTCATCACCCCGTTGATGGATGACCCCTCCCTTGCCGCCTCTCTTGAACCGCTGATTCAGCGCGCGCTCGAGAACAACGTCCGCGTCTTCGTCTGGTACGTGGATGCGAACACCACCTTTGCCACCACCAGCGCGGCGATCTTCAACAATCTTGCCATTCAGACCGGCGGGAGCATGTTCCAGTATTCAGGCGAGGAACGCTTCCCCGATCCGGAAGCCTATTTTTCGATTTTACGCCGCATCTACCAGTTGACCTACACATCGCGGCTGAATACGTCCGGCGACCATGAATTGCGGGTTCAGGTCAACCTGCCGTCGGTCGGGAACATGCTTTCCGATGGGCAATCGTTCAATTTGAACGTCCAGCCGCCCAACCCGTTCCTGGTCGCACCGCTATTGCAGATCACACGGCAGGCTCCGGAGGACGACCCATTCAACACAGACATGCTCCTGCCCGAAACCCAGCAGATCGAGATCATCGTCGAATTCCCGGATGGACATCCGCGCATGCTCACGCGGACGACCCTGTATGTGGATGGAGACATCGTGGACGAGAATACGTCCGAGCCGTTCGATGTCTTCACATGGGATTTGACCGCCTACAATGCCAGCGGCGAACATCAGGTCGTCGTTGAGGCAGTGGACGTGCTTGGTTTGAGCAAAGCAAGCCTGCCCGTCCCGATCACGGTAACGGTTGTCAAACCTCCCAGCGGACCGACCGCTTTTCTCGCGAAATATCGCACATGGATCACTTTTGCATCCATCATTCTCGCGGGACTGGTGCTGTTCTTCATCCTGATCAGCGGGCGGGTGCGGATCCCCACCCTGCGTTCCCTGCGTGAGGCGCGCCGCGCGCAAAATGATCCGTTAACCCAGCCGATCAATGTGCTGGATGAGGATGCATTGCCCGCCTCCACGCAGGTGAAAACCAAAAAGCGGCGCACCACGTCAAAGAAAACAGAATCAGTTTCAAAGTCCGGCGGTGATGCGGCTGCTTCCCTCATCCGCTTGAATGAGGATGGGCAGTTTGCCGCAGTTGCGCCGCTCCCGCTGAACGGACAGGAACTTATTTTGGGGACCGATCCGGTGCAATGCAGTCATATTTTGGATCACCCATCGATTTCATCCGTCCATGCGCGCCTGCGCCTGACAGATGACGGTGGTTATCTTTTGATGGATAATAATTCGATTGCGGGGACATGGGTGAACTATGAGCCAATCCCCCGTGAGGGCTATCGGCTTATGCATGGGGATATGGTACACTTTGGTCAGTTAATGTACCGATTTATACTCAGAACGCCTCCGCCACCATCATTACCGAAGGTCACTGTCCAAATCGAAGGATGATTCGTACCACACTCGCTCATCTGCATATTGCCGCGCTGAGCCATGCTGGCAAGTCCGGCAAGAATAATGAGGATCGTTATGCGATCTCATCTTTCCAATTGGGAAAGGATGATGCTCGCCCATCGGTATTTGCGATCGTTGCGGATGGAATTGGGGGACATCAAGCCGGCGAAGTTGCCGCTGAACTTGCCGTCAACTATATCGGCATGCATGTGGCGGAAAGTAATGCCAAGAAACCCCTGAAGATTCTTGAAAACGCCATCCACGACGCCAGTCAGGCGATTGCGGCGCACTCCGCCGGAAAGGCGGACAAGGAAGGCATGGGCGCCACCTGCGCCTGTGCCTGGATCATTGAGAACCGTTTGTACACCGCCTATGTGGGCGACACACGCATTTATCTATTGCGGGGAAAATTCATCCAACGCCTGTCCATTGACCACACCTGGGTGCAGGAGGCGTACGAGAAGGGCATCATCACTGCCGAGCAAATGCACGACCATCCGAACGTGCATGTCATCCGCCGTCACCTTGGCGGTGTAAAACTGCCCGAAGTCGATTTCCGTCTGCGCATCGACAATGATGAAACCGACGAGGAATCCATCAACAATCAAGGATTCCACCTTGAGCCCGGCGATACCATCCTGCTTTGCACCGATGGTTTAACCGACCTGGTCTGGGATGACGAAATCCAGCAGATCATCCGCTCGAAAAAGGATTTGAAATCCGCCGCCGAAGCGCTGGTCAATCTTGCCAATGAACGCGGCGGGCACGACAATATTACGGTCGCATTGCTTTCGATGCCGAGGCTGGAGGAGACTACTCTCAAGAAACAGGGCTTGTTCGGCTGGCTGCTGGGCGAATAACGGCGCCTCACGCCCCGCTCTGAATTGTCCGCAAACATCGAGCATGATTCTTCCCCGAAGTTTTTTCAAATCAGGCTTTCAGCCTGATGTTTTTTTCTCCCGGTCCAGCCACAACTCCCGATATTGACGATTCCAATCGATCAAAAAACGGATGGCGATCACAATGCCCGCGCCTGCAATGACCCACATGGATGCATCGCGGATATTCAAAAGCCACAGCATCGGCGCGGCGAGAACGCCGGTCGCCACGCTTGCCCGCGCCGAGTGGCGGATGATCAGCACCAGCAAAAGCAGCAGCGCGAAGCATATCAAAAATGCCAGCGGATTGACCGCCAGCATTGCGCCGCCTGCCGTCGCCAGCCCCATGCCGCCGCGAAAACCGGCGAAGACCGTCCAGCAGTGACCGATAACTGCGGCAGTAGCAGTCAGCGCGATGACCCATGTCTCGCCGGAATATTTCGCGGCGAGAAAGGTCGGCAGAAATCCCTTGGCGATGTCCAAAACGAGAACGAGTGCGCCCCAGCCAAACCCCGCCTGGCGAATGGTGTTCGTAGTAGTGGCGTGACCCGAGCCCGCGTTGCGCACGTCCACGCCTTTGACGTAGCGTGTGACCCAGATCGAGAACGGGAGCGAACCGAGCAAATATCCGAGAATGGGGAATATGAAGTTTGTCATGCCTTGTATAACCCCGTTGGTGTGAAAAGTTTTATGCCGCCATAAATACGGAGTGCGGACTTCAGTCTGCTATGAAAAAGCGCGGACTGAAAAGTCCGTGCTCCGGGAAATCTAGTACGATCTTGCCAGCACCCGCGCCCGTGACGCCAACCTGCGCGCGAGACCGTCGAATAGCGGCTTGTGGAAGGGCCACATGGCATACCAATACAAAAAGCCGAACAAGCCATACGGAGCAAAATAAGCGGTGACGGTGAAAAGCGTCTTGCCGTTCTCCTTCGGCAGGGACTCGAATTGCAGCCATGCCTTGCCTGGTAATTTCATCTCTGCCCGCAGGCGCATCAGGCGGTTCTTCTCCACGGTTTCCACGCGCCAGAAATCCAGCGATTCGCCCGGGTTGATCTCATCGGGGTGACGCCTTCCGCGCCGCAAGCCGACGCCGCCGATGGCTTTATCGAGCCAGCCGCGCAGTGCCCAACTCCAATCCATATACAGCCAGCCGCGTTCGCCGCCGATGCCCGTGTACGAGCGGAAGACCGTCTCTGCGGGCAGGTCGAGTTCCATTTGACGGCGTTCGATGTACATGCCTTCTTCCACCACGAACTCATATGGCTTGATATCGCCAACAGCCGTGACCAATGCATCCGACCATGAGGTTTCCACGTTGTCGCGTTGGATGCGTCCGAGCGCAAGATGCACGGCGGTTTGGAAATCGAGCGGTTGGATGTGCGGGAACAACTTCCGCGCATCATCGTCACGGACGATGAGATTTGCCCGCAGACCTTCGATCAGCGGGGCAACCACGCGCCAGTGTATCGGCGTGACCATGTGAACCCAGTACGCGGAGAGCCTTGGGGCGTGGAACGGTGTGCGGATCAACCAGCGGCGGAGATTCCGCTCCTTTGCATAACCAAGCAGCATGTCCGCGTAGGTGAGGCGGGTGGGTCCTCCGATCTCGATCACACGCCCAACACTGTCAGGTGTGTGAATCGCATCCACCAGATAGGAAAGTACGTCACGGATGGCAATAGGCTGCGCCTGTGAAAAGAACCAGGCGGGGCAAACAAGGATCGGCTCGCGTTCGGTGAGATAACGGATCATTTCAAAAAGCGCGGAACCCGAACCGATGATCATGCCTGCGCGGATCTCGGTGACGGGTACTTTGCTGTATCGAAGCAGATAGCCTGTTTCATGACGCGCGCGCAAATACGGCGACAGGTTTGCGGTCGGGTCAACCAATTCTCCAAGATAGATGATGCGTTCGACGCCCGCTTCTTCCGCTGCATGTGCGAAAATACGCGCGATCTGCAAATCGCGCTCTGCATTGATCTTTCCGCCCTGCATTCCATGAATGAGATAATACGCGACAGACACATCCTGCATGGCATTGACCAGGTCATCGGGATTAATCGCATCCCCCTCCGCGACCTCAACCTGATTCAACCACCCGCGCCCCTGCAAACGGGACGGATCGCGTACAAGGCAGCGCACGCGATATCCCGCTTCCAGCAGTCTCGGCACAAGCCTCCCGCCGACATAGCCTGTGGCTCCGGTGACGAGGATGAGTTTCTTTTCAACCATAATGGGATTATACCCAGCGCGCGGACATTCCATATGCCGCAGCATGCTGCGAATGTCATTATTTTGGAGGAGGGTTGTCAGGTTTTGAATTGAGGCGGGAGTTTTATAATCTGAACAGACCGTACACCGCGGAAGATAGACTGTTACACCATTCACCGTCCGTAAAGGAAATCGCAATGTTCATCGAATGGTTTTCCCAACTCAATCCCATCATACAGGCGTTTCTGGCGACCTGTTTTACCTGGTTCGTGACCGCGCTTGGCGCAAGCGTCGTATTCTTCTTTAAAGATGTCAACCGCCGCTTTCTGGACGGGATGCTCGGCTTTGCAGCGGGTGTAATGATCGCCGCCAGTTTCTGGTCGTTGCTGGCTCCGTCCATTTCAATGGCGGAGGAAATGGGTCAGCCTGCATGGATGCCTGCCGCGGTTGGTTTTCTATTGGGTGGTCTCTTCCTCTGGGGCGTGGACAAGATCCTGCCGCACTTGCACATCGGTTTTCCCATGGAGCAGGCGGAGGGGATCAAAACGAAATGGCAGAGAAGTAT
>CAYPHR010000143.1:0-7624 GCA_964410375.1 uncultured Anaerolinea sp.
ACCGATGCCCATGAACATTGCCCAAAAAATATAGGAGGTGATGAAAAAGGTGAATTGGTCCGTCACGCGGTAGAAGATCCCGAACAAGGCGAAAATGATGAACGAGAAAATGATCTTTTGCACGGACTTGTCATGCGCGCGGAAAATTTCACGAATCCCGAACGCGCCGAAGAACAAGCCGACCGGACCGAACTGAACTGTCAGAAAGAGGATGTAACTGAGCAGACTCTCCCCCAGCAATGCAGGCGTCAATGTGATGAGCTGGCTGAGAAAGGTCGAACCGACGACGGGACCCATGATCTCGCGCAGGGGAAAGTTCGCGGACATGCGGATAAATTGAAGGATGTAAAGTGAAAAGCCACCCAGGAAACCAAGCAGGGGAACGACAAATTTTTTTAAGCTCGAAATTCGGATGTCGCGATGCCTGATGAGATAATACGCCCCCAGCGCGGGCATCGCTAAAAATGCCATCACATGCGTGGACGCTGCCAGCCCTAAAAATACCGCGCTATACACAAGCAGTTTTTTATTATCCGTTCTTTCGAATTTGTCGAAGAGATAAAAACTAACCAAGAGCAGAAAAGCGAACAACGTGTACACTTCTGGCGTGGACGAGTGCCACCAGAATGTATGCGACACCGCCAGTGACAGACTGGCATACAGCGAAGCCGGGATGGAATTTGTAAACCGCATCGCCAGCAGAAAGAGCATCGCTACCGATGCCGCGCCGAAAATGGCGGAAACTAAATTGACCAGCCAAAGGGGTTCGACGAATGGCAAGGCTTTAATAAGCAGATGTCCCAACACGATGTACAGCGGATGATCCCACGCCGCGACTCCCACTTTTGAAAAGATAAACGGATCGGGAGAGAACTCATCGGGGGTCATCTCAGCAATAACGAAGGATTCCCCGGAAACGGCTTCGTTCTGTAACTTCGCCCCGTCGCCCCATGCAAGGGAGGGGAGAAGCGTAAAAATATAAAAGCCGATCGTCAGGATGAAGATCAGGAATGAGGCTGTTTTTTTCGTCTGCACAGATGGATTGTATCGTATGAATATAAACAGTTTTTCAGTTATTCGGTTCGTACGCCCCCACGATCAGCACAGCATTGCTCCCGCCAAAGGCAAATGAGTTGCTCATGATATTTTTCAAAGGCAGGTTTCGACTGCCTTCGGTGACATAATCCAGATCGCATTCCGGGTCCGGCACCTTGTAATTGATGGTCGGCGGCACGACCTGATCCCGCAGGGAAAGCACACAGCCGATCAACTCCAGCGCGCCGCTACCCGCAATCGAATGCCCAAGCGCGGCTTTGTTGCCCACAACGGGAATGTCATACGCATGCGTGCCAAACACTTCTTTTATCGCCTTGGTCTCGTTCTTATCATTCCATTCGGTTCCCGTGGCATGGGCGTTAATATAATCGATCTCATCCGTGGTTAGTTCGGCATCTTTCAGTGCACGCTGCATTGCGATGACAGGTCCAGTCTGTGTAGGCTGGGTCAGATGACTGCTGTCTGCGCTGGCGCCATATCCCTTGACTTCCGCCAGAATGGGAACTCCGCGTTCAAGGGCGTGACTCTCCGCCTCCAACACAAGGACGCCTGCCCCTTCACCCAGAACCATACCGTCCCTGTCAGCGCTGAACGGACGACAGGCTTCAGCCGGGCAATCTGTGCGGGTGGATACGGCGTGCAACGCCAGCCATGCCGCCACCACGCCCGGCGAGAAGGGGGAATCCGCAGCGCCGGTCACAGCAACCGGCACGATGCCGCTGCGGATCATATTGAAGGCATATCCAATGGAGTGAGCCGCCGTGGAACATGCGGCATCCACATCCATCAGCGGACCTTGAAAGCCGTATTTGATGGAGATGTTCGCCCCGGGACCGACATTCATTGAAATTGGAATGGTAAATGGGCTTAAGCGATTTTGCGAATAGTACTGTTTGAAGAATGAATCGGATGCGCTATATCCGCCAATGGAACTTCCGACCAGCACGCCCACCTCGATCCGGTCAACACTACCATTATCAAGTTGGGCATCCGAAACGGCTTGTTTTGCAGCAACCAGCCCCAATTGAGACGAGCGGCTCATGCGCCGCGCTTCCTTGCTGTCAAAATAGCGGTTCTCGTCATACCCCTTCACAATAGCGCCTATCTTTGACGGCATATCCGGGAAGATGCTTTCGTCTATAAAGTCCACCCCGGAGCGACCCGTTATCAAGGCATCCCAAAAATCATTCAAGCGGCATCCCAATGGACTCGCCACCCCCATTCCTGTTACAACTACGCGTTCCGTTTTTCGGGACATAGCGTCCTCCAAAATGAAAAAGGTACAACCATTAAAGATAAGTAGAAATTCTAACATGCTTTGCCTGCCTTGCTGGCGGCATGACATAGCCCTTTGGTAATGCCTGCGGAACTTCGGGGAGGTGATGCTACAGTAAACCGGATCAGGTACCGGTTAAGAAAGAAGCGGAAACTGTCTGCGTTGTTGTCACAAATCCTTTGGAATGTAACTAAAGTCACTGCTTCTTTGCTTTCATCTTGCTATCATAGTTTCAATTCAGACAATGCTTGTGAAATAAGACACATTACAAAGGAGAGTGCCATGTCCAAGAAGGATGAACACGAGAATGGACCCGTGCCGAAATGGCAAAAATGGTTCGACAACATCTGGTTGTTGTTCCTATTGTCGGTGTTGATCAGCACCCTGATCTATAACGTTTGGGGGATCATCGATCTGCTCAACGTTCCCCCTGCCCCCTACTAAAAAGGAGAGAAGCATGTTAGCGCCTGAAAAAATCTGGTGGAAGCCGATGGGCAGGATGGAAAAGACCTGGCTCACGGTGGCTTTTGTGTGGTGCGTCTTTCTGACGGTGATGATGCCGCTCTGGTATTTCTTCGGGAAACAGAACGTGCCCACGGAAACATACCGCGTGACCCGCGAGCAATTTGCCGCGCAGGTCAATGCCTTTGTGGAGGAATATCAGATCGGCGAGGAGAACGGGATGCCAATCGTTGCTCCCCCGCCCGGCGGCGATGCCTTCCTGCGTGCCAGCACCTGGCAGTGGTATCCCATTTTGCAATTGGAAAAGGGACAGACCTACCGCCTGCACATCTCTTCGATGGATCTACAGCATGGGTTTTCGCTCCAGCCTGTGAACATCAATTTGCAGATCATCCCCGGCTACGACTATGTGGCAACCATCGTCCCGACCAGCGCAGGGGAATTTACCATTGTGTGCAATGAGTTTTGCAACCTCGGTCATCACACCATGGTCGGCAAGATCATTGTGAAGTAGGAGACGGATATGACAGCACTTGCACCTACCACCCCCTGGGTTGCGGGCAAAAAGGACGATTACCGCGTGTGCGGCGTGACCACCCTCAAAGTGGACATGCACACCGAACGCCTCATCATCGCCAATGCGGTGATGGCGGTTGTCACCCTGCTGCTGGGCGGGATTGCGGCTTTGCTGATTGCGCTCACCCGCTGGCAGGCGATCCACCTTTTGGACGCCAAATGGTTCTACAGCCTGCTGACCATCCACGGCATTGATATGCTCGTGGCATGGATCGTGTTCTTTGAAATGGCGGGCTTGCACTTCGGCTCGACCGCTCTGTTGAATGCGCGTCACGCCGCGCCAAAACTGGCATGGTTCGGTTTTATCCTGATGGTCATCGGCGGCTTGATGGTCAATGTGGTCGTCCTGCTGGACGCCAACAGCATTGTGACCTTCACGGCATACGTGCCGATGAAGGCGCACCCGTTGTTTTACCTGAGTTACATCCTGTTCGCGGTTGGGGCGCTGTTACAGGTCATCACGTTCTTCATCAACATTGTGGTTGCCAAACGTGAAAAACGCTTCGAAGGTTCGCTTCCGCTGGCAGTCTTCGGTTTGATGACCGCCGCCATCCTCGCAGTGTACACCCTGCTGCAAGGCGCCGCCGCCATCGTGCCCGCCTTCTTCTGGTCGCTGGGTGTGATCGCCTACTACGATCCCGGCATCTACCGCAACTTCTTCTGGGGCTTTGGGCATCCAGCCCAACAGGTCAACCTCGCGGCGATGGTCGCCATCTGGTACATGCTCGCGCAGATGACGCTCGGCATCCGCCCGCTGAATGAGAAGTTCTCACGCCTCGCCTTCATCCTGTACCTGTTCTTCATCAACCTCGGCTCCGCCCATCACCTGTTGGTGGATCCCGGCATGACCTTCGCGTGGAAAGCTGTCAACACATCATATGCGATGTACCTCGCAGTGCTTGGCTCGATGATGCACGCCTTCTCGATCCCCGCCGCAATGGAAGTGGCGCAGCGTGCCAAGGGATTCACCAAAGGACTCTTCGGCTGGCTGCGCAACGCACCATGGGGTGAGCCGGGCTTCGGCGGCTTGGTCATGTCCATGATCCTCTTCGGCTGGATCGGCGGCGTGACGGGTGTGACCATCGGCACCGAGCAGATCAACATGCTCGCGCACAACACCCTGCGCCTGCCCGGTCACTTCCACGCCACCGTGGTCGGCGGCACGACCACCGCCTTCATGGCATTCACCTACTACGTCATCCCGCTCATCTTCCGCAAGGAACTCAAACTCAAAAAGTGGGCGCAGTGGCAGCCCTACGTCTTCGGCGGCGGGACCGCACTCGTCTCGCTCGGCATGATCACCAGCGGTTTGCAAGGTGTCGCCCGCCGCAACTGGGACATCACCTTCGCAGGCGTCGTCCCCGGCACCGTGGACCTCACGCTCGCCATCTTCGGCATCGGCGCGATCATCGCAGTCATCGGCGGCATCATGTACCTGACCGTCGTGCTGGTTTCCGTCTTCACCGGTCCGCGCATGGAAGCGGGTCAGATGCTGCTGCTCGGCGGCAAGGAAAATCCCCTGCTCGAATCCACCAAACTGACCGACGAGCAGATGGAACATCCCAAGAACCAACCGAAGGGCACGCTCGTTTTGGTCTTCGCCTTCCTCGCCTGGTTCGCGATCTACTATCTCAGCAACTGGTGGCTGCTCGGTCGCACCTGGTTCATTCGGTAACGCTCTCCTTTTTATGTCATTGCGGGTGGCGCTGAAATGCCATCCGCAATGACGCAATTTATCGGTAACGCCATGCTTGCATCCTTCCTTCTCGGTCTTCTTGGCAGTCTCGGTCATTGTGTGGGGATGTGCAGCGCCGTCATCATTCTCTTTGACCGCCAACCCATTTTTCAAAATAAATTCGCATGGGTTCTCGCACACGCGGGGCGCGTCACTACATATTCATTGCTCGGTTTTATTTTCGGCGCGTTCGGTCAAACCCTCTTTGCGCTCGACAAACTGCAAGCCGCACTCTCCATTCTCTTTGGCATTATCGCTTTTTATCTCGCTTCCGCTTTCATCGGATTGACTCCCTCGCCCGAACTTTTATTTTCAGGATTGACCCAACGCTGGGGGCAAGCCATTCGCAGATATAAACCCGCTTCGCGACTCAGCCCGTACCTGCTCGGTCTCCTGTGGGGACTCCTCCCCTGCGGCTTGGTGCTGACCGCGCTCGTCGCGGCGATGGCTTCGGGGAGCATCCTGCTCGGCGGGCTGACCATGCTCATCTTCGGCATTGCCACCATCCCCAGCCTGTTCGCGGTCAAATGGCTGGCGGCGAAATCCACCTCCCGCATCTTCTCCCGCGGACTGGCTTCGCTGGTGATGATGCTCTTCGGCTTCCAATTCGCCATGCGCGGATTTGCCTCCCTCGGCTGGGTCGAACATTTCATGCTCGGCTCGTTCATGTTTTGGTAATCAACAATGACCATTGCTGCCACTACATCCCACTCCAAATCCCTCCTCACCTGCTCGCTGTGCGGGTTGACGACCATGCATCCGCTGACGAATCAGGCAGGCGATGTATTCTGCTGTCCATCGTGTAGGGAGGTGGCGGCGCTTCTGGCGGAGAGTCCGCTTGGGGAGCGGGAACAGGCTGAGGTTAAGGGAGAGGCGCAGAGCGTCACCATCACATTGGGCGGTATGTGGTGTTCATCCTGTGCGTGGCTGGTCGGGGAGCAGCTCAAACGTACCAAGGGCGTGGTGGATGCGGAAGTCAGTTTCATCCAGCATCAAGCCAACCTGACGTATGATGCCGCGGCAACCAATCCAAAATTATTGAAGAAGCGCGTGCGGTCACTTGGATATCAAGCGACTTTGCCAAACGAGAAGCCGCGTGACGAAGAGGAATCGTTTTTCACGCGCCTGCTGATCGGCGGCGTGATGGTGTTGCATGACATGGTCGTCGGCGCGGGGATTTACGGGCGCGAACTTTTGGGGTGGGCTTCGCCTGAAACGCAATGGCTGGTGGATTTCTTCCAGATCATGATGCTGGCGACGAGCATCCCTGTTTTGCTGTTGTTGGGCTTGCCGATTTTGCGCGCAGGCTTTGCAAGCCTATTGCGCGGACAACCGAACATCCATACGCTCATCACGATTGGGACGTTTTCGGCATTTGGGCTGTCGGTGCGTAATTTGATCGTGGGGCATGGCGGCTTGTATTTCGACACGGCGACGATGCTCATCTTTTTGGTCTCGGTGGGACGCTGGCTCGAAATGCAGGCTCATAAATCCAGCAACAAGGCGGTGGCGCGGCTGTTGGAGCAAATCCCCGATACGGCAACGGTGGTGACGGGTGATGCCGATAAGACTGTGAAGGTCGCGGAACTTCAGCCCGGGATGCGCGTGCGCGTGCGCCCCGGCGAACGCTTCCCTGTTGATGGATTGGTTGCCATCGGCGCTGGCGATGTGGACGAGTCGATTCTGACGGGCGAACCGAAACCGATCACCCACCGCGAAGGCGACAAAGTACAGGCGGGCACGATCAATCTCGATGGAAGTTTTGAAGTCATCACTACTGCGGTGGGAGATTCGACTACTGCGGGACAAATCGGCAGGCTCTTGCATGAAGCGCTGTGGGCGCGTTCTCCGCTCGAACGCCTGGTGGACAAACTCTCGGCGTGGATGACAGTCATCGCAATTTCGCTGGCAGCGATTGCTTTCCTGATTTGGAATTATGTCTCTGGCGTTGAGGCTGGCTTGATGGTCGCACTGTCTGTATTGCTGATCGCCTGTCCGTGTGCGCTGGGGCTGGCAACCCCGCTGACGTTGTGGCTGTCACTTGGGCGTGCAGCGGAGTCGGGCGCGATCCTGCGGAGCACATCCGCGCTGGAGCGGCTGGCGAAAGTGGAGAAGGTTTTCTTCGATAAAACAGGCACGCTGACGCAGTTGCCGATGAAGGTGCAGGGAATCTATATGGAATCAGCCAGCTTGCTGGCGGCGGGAGCAAGCTCCCTGACTCCAAAAGAGACATTCCTCCAAATCGTTGCTTCGGTTGAAAACCAATCCGAGCATCCGTTGGCGAAGGCGATCGTGGAATACGCAAAGGAGAACAGAGTTGAATTCACGAAGCCTGAATCTTTCAAAGCATTGCCTGCGCTTGGAGTCAAAGCGGCATTAAATAGTAGGCAAATTACCATCGGTTCGGCGCGGCTCATGTCGGCTGAGGGGTTGGAAATGCCGCAGGAAATCAGTCAACAGGCGGGGGCGTGGAAAGAGGCGGGGCAGGTCATCGTTTATGCGGGTTGGGATGGGCAGGT
>CAYPHR010000144.1:0-7598 GCA_964410375.1 uncultured Anaerolinea sp.
TGGAGCGAGAAGAAGGGCGTGGTCATGCGTCAGGGCTACGGTCTGACCGAAGTGGGCGTGAACTGCTTCTCAATGACCGATGAAGATGCGCTGCGAAAGGTCGGCTCGGTGGGCAAGCCCATCTTCCACAGTGAGATGCGTTTGGTCGATGAAAACTGTAAGGATGTGCCCGTTGGTTCGACGGGCGAACTCATCATCAAAGGCGACCATGTTTGTGTGGGTTACTGGAACAATGATGAAGCCACAAGGGAAGCGCTTCGAGACGGCTGGTTTTGCACCGGCGATATGGCTCACATGGACGCAGAAGGTTACTTCTATATCGCAGGTCGTTTCAAGGACATGATCATCAGCGGCGGCGAGAACGTCTACGCCGCCGAGGTGGAAGCCATCTTCCGCGAACATGCCGCCGTTGCCGATGCCGCGCTCATTGGTCAGCCCGATGAGAAATGGGGTGAAGTCGGTTTGATAATCGTGGCGTGCAAGCCGAATCAAAATGTAACAGCAGATGAGTTGTTGCAATTCTGCGCAGGGCGTTTGGCAAAGTACAAGCTTCCGAAGCGTGTTGAGTTCGTAGAAGCTTTGCCGTATTCACCATATGGAAAGGTGATTAAAGCGGAGTTAAAGAAGCAGTGGATAGTAGAAAGTGAAAAGTAGAAAGTTTGCAATCCACTCGCTACTTTCTACTTTCTAGGAGTGACCTATGCCAAAAGTACAAACAAACGGAATCGAGCTCTACTACGAAATTCAAGGCGAGGGCAAACCGCTCGTTTTGATTTCGGGTCTTGGGTATTCCAGTTGGCAGTGGCACAAGATGGTTCCGCTGTTGGCGAAAAAATTTCAAGTCATTACGTTTGATAATCGCGGTGTGGGGCGGAGTGATAAGCCTGCGGGTCCGTACACGGCGGGTATGCTTGCGCAAGATACGGTTGGATTGCTGGATGCGTTGAAGATCGAAAAAGCCGTCATCGTCGGTCATTCGATGGGCGGGTTCATTGCCCAAGCCATTGCGCTTGATTTTCCGCAACGGGTGAAAAAACTCATCCTGTGTTCGACCAACTTTGGAGGACCGAACCATGCTCCCATCACGCCGGAGGCGATGAAAGTCCTCACCGATGTGACCAGCGATGCGCTCACTCGTTTCAAGAATGGCTTGGCGGTCAGCACGGCTCCAGGCTGGTCTGAAAAAAATCCAGCGATGATCGAAGAATGGATTCAGTGGCGCGTGGCGAACCCCATTGAGCCGACATATTATCAGGCACAGATGGCAATCGGGCTGGGACTTTTACCCGAAGCCGCAGCATTTGAGAATAAACTTCCGCGCCTCAACGTCCCGACCTTGATTCTGTTCGGCGCGCACGACAAAGTGGTACCACCCGCCAACGCGGACTTGCTCGCGCAGAAGATCGCGGGTAGCACGGTTGTCATTTTCCCCGATGCGGGGCATTTCTTCCCGATTGAAATTGCGGAAGCCGCCTCGCGCACTATTATGGATTTTGCAGCATAAGAGGCGTTCTCTTAAGCTGAACAATCGAACCATCATTTATAAGGAGAAGAAAAAAATGAAAGTATTTCGCACGTTCGCTTTCTTGCTCGTAGCCTTGTCTCTAATCTTGGCTGCCTGCGCCCCCGCTGCGACGGAAGCTCCCGTTGAAGCGACCGAAGCCCCCGCGACGGAAGAAGCCGCAACCGAGGCTCCCGTTGTGGAAGAACCCGCTGGCTTGACCTGCGCTGAGCCGATCAAAGTTGGTCTTATCACCGATGCCTCTGGCGCGCTCGCCATCTATGGCGCTCACATCCTGCGTTCTTTCATGCTCGGCATGGAATACGCCACAGGTGCTGCTGGTTCTGCTGGTGAAAAGTTTGACCTCGCCGCTACCCAGGAAAACACCTTCATGCTCGACGAATGCGAGATCATTGTGTACGTCCGTGATGATGCCAGCAACCCCGAGAACACCGCCACCGTCGCTCGTGAATTGATCGACGTCAACGGCGTGAACGTTTTGGTCGGTACCGTGTCATCTGGCGCCACCGCCACCCTTCAGGGCATTGCGCTCGAAAACGGCATTCCGCTCATTGTGGCTCCTGCTGCGGCGAATGACATTACTGGTGTGAACTTCAACGAATTTACTTTCCGCACCAGCCGCAACAACTATCAGGATGCGATGAACGAATGTATCGCCCTGACCCAGCAGTATTCGACCTTCGTCCAGATCGCGCCTGACTACGCGTTCGGACAGGGTTCCGCCGCTGCCTTCCGCGACGCCTGCTCCCTCGAAGGCGCTGAATTCGTCACTGACGATATCTTCGCCCCATTGGATACCACCGATTTCACCCCGTACATGGAACAGATCGCCAACTCCGGCGCAGAAGCCTACATCGTGACCTGGGCTGGCTCGGGCTTCGTTTCTTTGGTGCAGGCTGCCAAGGATCAGGGGGTGACCGAATCGATGGCGCTCGGCGCAACCTTCATCGACAACGTCCTCATGCCGACCTTCTTCGCGAACGCAGTTGGCACCACCGCGGGCATCCTGTATCACTACAGCGCCCCCGATAATGCCATCAATGACTGGCTCGTTGCCAACACCAAGCCGCGCTATGGCGTGAACCCCGACCTGTTCGATGCCGACGGCATGAACGCCGCCATCATGGTTGTGGAAGCCATCAAAGCGACTAACGGCGACGCCAGTGGTGAAGCGCTCAAGGCTGCCATGGAAGGCATTACCTTCGAAGGACCCAAGGGCACCGTCTACATCCGCCCCGAAGATCATGTTGCCATTCAGGATATGTACATCCTCAAACTCGTCAACGTGACTGACCCCGAAGCCGCTTTCTACGAATACGTGGACACTTCCCGCCCCGAACCTCCCTGCTTGCTCCCTGAAGCTCTGAAGGATCGCTGCGGTGACCTGCCCTACGGCAACCTGAGCGGACAGTAATTCCGTACTACAATGAGTGACTGGAATTCGCGAGAGTTTCAGTCACTCATTTTCGACCACGGACGACCGACCATGGAAGATGGCTATTAAACCATCGTCCATGGTCCATCGTCCATCGTCCATCGTCCATCGTCACATCTGGAAGGCAATATGGATAACGAGATCATCTTTGAAACCCAAAACCTGACCAAGCAATTTGGCGCGCTCGTCGCGGTGGATAGTGTGAGCATAAAAGTCCGCAAGAATTCGTTGCATGCCATTATTGGTCCCAATGGGGCTGGCAAAACCACATTTTTCAACCTGCTCAGCGGAAACATCGAACCCACCAGCGGCAAGGTCATTTTCAAAGGACGCGACATCACACACCAACCCGTCTATCGCACCATCCATTACGGAATTGGACGTTCCTTCCAGATCACCAATATCTTTCCCAACCTGACTGTCTTTGAAAATATTCGTCTCGCCGCACAGGCATTGGGACGTGACAACTTCAAATTCTGGCAGGCTGCTTCACAATTCAAAAACTATGCCAAGCGGACATTGGAAGTCATCGAAAAAGTCGGCTTGAAAGACCGAGCCCATACCCTGGCGCGGACTCTTCCACACGGCGACCAGCGCAAACTGGAACTCGGTATGATCCTCGCGCCCGACCCCGAAGTGCTGCTGCTCGATGAACCGACTGCGGGCATGGCATCGGAACAAGTCCCTGAGTTGATCGCGCTTATTCAAGAGATACAAAGGTCAGGCGACAAAACCGTCATGCTTGTGGAACACAACATGAATGTGGTGATGAGCGTCTCCGATCAGATCACGGTCATGCACCTGGGAAAAGTCCTTGCTGAAGGCACTCCCTCCGAGATCGCCGCCAACAAGGAAGTACAGACCGCGTATTTGGGCGGGTTGTACGAATTGAATGTGTAAGAGCCTGAGGTCACATGGAATATATCCTCGACGTACAGAACATCCACACCTTCATCGGTCAGTATCACATCCTGCAGGGAGTGAATGTCCGCGTGCCGAAAGGCTCCATTGTTGCTTTGTTGGGGCGCAACGGCGCGGGCAAGACCACCACACTCAAATCCATTTTGGGGCTTACCCCGCCGCGTGAAGGCAAGATCATATACAACGGGCGGGAAGTGAACGGTATGCGTTCCTTCAACATCGCCAGCATGGGTATTGGCTTCGTCCCTGAACATCGCGCCATCTTTCGCGATCTGAGCGTGGAAGAGAATCTCAAAATTGCCGAACGTAAAAAAGGCGATTACCTCCGCAAGAAAGATTTCATCTTCGATCTCTTCCCAGACCTAAAGCGGCTGATCGCGCTGCCTGGCACGAGTCTTTCAGGCGGGCAGCAGCAAATGCTCGCTATCGCCCGCGCGCTTGTTCCCGATAATCAACTTCTGCTTATTGACGAACCTAGTGAAGGTCTCGCGCCGGTTCTCATCGAAGCCATGATGACTGCCATTCGCGAACTCGCCAAAGAATCGACCATCATTCTCGTCGAACAGAATTTTCTCGTTGCCAGTCATCTGGCTGAATACTATGTCATCATCGAAGAAGGGCGGTCGGTGCAAGACGGCAAAATGAAAGACCTTGCCGCCGACAAGGCTGCCATTCATCGTTTCCTGGGAGCCGCATAACATGAACTCCTTCCTTCGTAAAAATATCGTCATGCTTGTAACTGTGCTGGTGATGGCAGTCTTTCTCACCGCCGCCGCGCAAGGTATGGACAAAAAGGATTTCGTCATCACGCTTCTGCGCGGTCTCGCGGTCGGCTCCATCACCTTCCTCGTCGCATCGGGTTTCTCGCTCATATTCGGTCTGCTCGACGTGCTCAACCTCGCGCACGGCACGCTCTTCATGATCGGCGCGTACATGGGCTGGACGGTCGTCGTCCGCCCCGATACATTTGTAGATTTATTGACTCCGCTGGCGTTGATCGTTTCGGGGTTTGCGCTTGGGGATGTGTACCCGCTTCTCGCAAGCCGAATCAGGCTCGGCTTAAGTCTGAGGCGTTTACTCCCCTGGGCTTTGATCCTCGTCTCGATTCTCCTCTTCGGCTGGATTCTTCCCCGTTACCCCATCGCCATCTGGGACGTGGAGAACTACGCCCAAAGCCCCGTTACGTTTTCCTTCATGGCTGATTCGGGTGCGCGCCTGCCTGTGATGCCTGCCGCGTTCACTGAAGTGACGATGCCCAGTGCGTTCATTGGGCTGCTGCTTGCCAGCATCATCGGCGCATTTGGTATTTCATTGTTCGACAATTCGCCGCGTACCGTTCGCTTATCGTGGAAAAATTTCGTCAGCATCGCTGTTGCTTTGATCATTGCGATTGCTGGCTTGGCATTCAACGATGCAATGACAACATTCCTATACGGATTGAGTTCCAACTGGCTGTTCTTTGTGGCGATATTGGTTGCCACCCTGTGTGGTGTTGCATTGGGCGGGTTGATGGAAGCCACACTCATCCGCCCGTTGTACAGCCGTCCGATCTATCAGTTAATGCTTACGCTTGGCATGAGCGCCATCGGCATTGAAATGGTGCGCGCCATTTGGGGTCGCCCCGAATTTGTGATGCCCAAACCTGCCTTCTTCAACGGCGGCGGTGAAGCCTGCCCCGCTACAAATTTTGCCGATTGGTGGGCAAACAATTGCTCGACCATTCTGCTTCTCGATGGACGCGTGCGCGTGTATAACGAGATATTCATCCCGATCGTGGGTCTGGTGGTGTTGATCTCGATCTGGATTTTGCTGCAACGTACCCGCCTCGGCATGATCATCCGCGCCGGTGTGCAGGATAGCCAGATGGTGGAAGCACTGGGTATCAATGTCCGTCGCGTATTCACAATGGTCTTCGCGCTCGGTGTGGGACTCGCTTCATTAGGCGGCGTGCTTGCCGCTCCCTCGATGGGACTTTCAAACCTGATGGGAGAGAGCCTGCTGCTCAATGCGCTCATCGCGCTTGCTATTGGCGGTCTGACCAGTTATCCTGGCGCGGCGCTTGGCTCGGTGATCGTGGGGATGATCCAGCAGTTCATCATCAAATACGGGCAGATCGGTATTGCCATTCCATTTACAGAGATCATCTTCAAACCCACTCCTCCGCTCGTCCCTGCTTCGACGGTGATGTTGATGGTGATTATTTTGCTCATCCTGCCGAACGGCTTACTTGGGAAGAAGGAATAGAACCGACATGAAAAACTTTTTTATATCCCACCGTGGTTCGTTTCTCACCCTGCTCCTGCTCATTCTTTTGCCGTTCATCGTTGGCTTGTTCAACGGCGCTTCCCCTGCGGATGTGTTTGTCAACGGCAACGGGCAATCCAAATTCATTCAGGGTCTCGCCATCGAGATATTCATCCTCACCATTTACGCCCTGAGTTTCGATGTCATCTTTGGCATCACAGGTTTGCTGTCCTTCGGACACTCCATGTTCTTCGCTGTTGGCGCATATCTGACGGGTATCGCCATCAAGAGTTTCGGCTTATCCCTGCCAGCTACATTGGGCTGGCTGGTGATCGCTTCGGTTGTGCAAGCCCTGCTGTTCGGGTTGGTGTTGCCGCGTGTGAAGGGCATTACGTTTGCGTTGGTGACTCTCGGGCTTGGCTCGGTCTTTCATATTCTGGTCATGTCCAGTGAGTTTGGGAAATACACAGGCGCTGATGTGGGTCTGCAAGGTGTGATCGTGCCTGCGTTCATTAGCCCTGCCAATGAACGTCTGCGCTTCTATTTTGTTGCGCTGACTGTGATGGTGCTGATTTATTTGCTATATCAACGCTTTGTCAACTCCCCAACGGGACGGGTGTGTATCGCCATTCGCGAGAACGAAGGGCGCGCCCAGATGCTCGGATACAACACCTTCTACTTTAAACTTGCCGCACTTATGCTTTCATCTCTCACCGCAGCGCTGGCTGGATTTTTACACACCCTCTACCAACCCATCGTCAGCCCAAACACAGCAGGGCTTGGGTATACCGTCACGGCGCTATTGATTCTGCTCATCGGCGGTGTTGGCACGTTGAACGGTGCATTCGTCGGCGCCATCGTCTTCCGCTTGCTGGATTACGGTCTGCGTCGTTACATCGGCGAGAGCGCCAGTTTTATCAATGGCGCGATCTATGTTCTATTCGTATTGTTCATTCCGTACGGCATTGTCGGTACGTGGCGTTTGAAGTCCTTGCAGATCAAGCAGGGCTGGGAACGGCTGCAAAAGATGTTCAAATAAGAGGCGTTTTTTCTCGTCTTCATAGAGGCTTGGTGAAGAAGCCCATTCCATGTGTGATGTTAGATGGAAACCGCATGTGGACATTGGAGAAGATATGTTGAGTCGTAGCTTAAGACACGGTGCTATCATCCCAACATTTTCCAATGACAGCGCGTTCGCAGGAACGCGCTATTTTTGTTTTACAAGCAACTGCTCTGCTACTGTTCCGTCGCGCGAGTCGTTATAGGATAGTAGATGCGGGTTTATATAGGCTAAAATTTAGATTATTCGCGGTCGGAAATTGGCGGCGCATCAAACCGCTTGGCTCATAATATATAGGGATGGGGATAAAATCTCTGTTGGTGAATAATTGTAATAATTCAGCATAAAAGGACAGCTACCTAGATGAAAATCAAAGCGGCAAATACAATTTTATATTGCAAAAAGTGGCATGAGAC
>CAYPHR010000145.1:0-7583 GCA_964410375.1 uncultured Anaerolinea sp.
CCGTTCGGTTGGAAGGGGAAGCGCCCGATCTTGACTTCATATCCACGCTCCTTGGCTTGCGCTTCGGTCAGACCAAACGAAGCCACCTGCGGATAGGAATATGTGGCGCGCGGCATCATTTCATAATCGAGCGTGACCGTTTCATGCCCGCCGATGTGTTCCGCCGCGACAATTCCCATCGCCGAGCCGACATGCGCCAGCATCAGTTTGCCGGTCACATCACCGACCGCCCAGATACCGGGGACGTTGGTCTGCATCTTTTCATCGACTTCGACAAATCCGCGCTCACTGATCTTGACGCCGACCTCTTCCAAGCCCAAGCCTTTGGAATTGGGACGGAACCCGATCGCGACCAACGCCTGGTCTGCTTCGAGTACCGTTTCTTTTCCTTCCGCCGACACTTTGACCTTCACACCCGTCGCTGTCGCTTCAACCGATTCGACCTTGTGTCCCGTCATAATGTTGATCTTGCGCTTCTTGAATTCCTTTTCGAGTTCCTTGGAGACTTCTTCATCCTCCAGCGGAACGATGCGCGGCAGCATCTCGACGATGGTCACATCCACGCCATAGGCATTCCAGATGGTGGAAAATTCCACGCCAATGGCGCCGGAGCCGATCACGACTACAGACTTGGGCAATGTCGTTTGCAGGATCGCCTCCCAGTAGGTGACGACCTTCTCGCCGTCCACCTTCCAGGCGGGCGGGACCATTGCACTCGCGCCCGTGGCGACGATGATGTTCTTCGCCTTGAGCTCTGTGACCTTGCCTTCCTTGTCGGTCACATTGAGCGTGTCTTTTGACTTCAACTTCGCTTCGCCCATGAAGACGGCAATGTTGTTCTTCTTCATCAGAAAGCCGACACCTTTGGTGAGGCGATCCGAGTTCTGGCGCGAGCGTTTGACTGCCACGCTGTAATCCAACTTCAAGTTCTCGAACGAGAAGCCAAAGTCCTTGCCGCGTTCGCGCAGGGTGTGCGCCACCTCCGCATTCTTGAGCAGGGACTTGGATGGGATACAACCCACGTTCAGACACACGCCGCCCATCCATTGTTTGTCCACGATCGCAACTTTCTGTTTCAGTTGCGCGGCACGGATCGCGGCGACGTAGCCTGCGGGTCCTGCGCCGATCACAACGACGTCAAAATTTTCTGTCATGAGAAATATTCTCCTAAATGTAAAAAGGTTAAGGGTGATTATACCCTTAACCTTTTTGTTGCATCCCGCAGGTCACGTTGTGTCGTGACGTCACGCTAAAAGCGTGACCTACAGATTTTTCTTTAAGAACTCAAACGTCCGGCTCCAAGCCAACTGCGCGGCAGCGGAGTCGTATTCGGGGCGGTCGGATTCCATGAACCAATGGGCAACTCCCGGGTAGATGTGAAGCGTGTGGTCCACCCCGGCTGATTTCATCTCGCCGAATTTTTTGTCCACCCATTCGTTCGGTTCCCATTCGTCATTGTCGCTGAAATGTCCCATTACCTTCGAAGTGATCTTGCTTACATCCACATCTTCGTTGCCGTAAAAAAGAACGGTTGCGCCAACCTGATCCGGTGTGGCTGACGCGACGATCAACGCCCATGCTGCGCCCATCGAAAAACCGACCAGACCGATCTTGCCCTTCGTCATTTCGCGCAGATGATCTTTTGCGGTGAACACGACCTGACCGATAAAATCGCCATCGCTTTTCTCCATCAACGCCTTGGCGTCATCGATGGTCGTTGCGATCTGACCATCGCGCATGTCGGGCGCAAGCACGGTATATCCCTGTGCGGCGATATGATCGCACATTTCCTTGAAGACGGTTTTCAACCCCCACCAGGAATGCAGAAGCAAAACGCCGGGTCCGCCGCCGTTCGCGAGATACGCCTTTACCTTTTTGTTGTTCACGTTCAATTCGATTTCAGAAGTTTGTATGGACATGGAAACTCTCCTCGAAATCATTATACGGACATTTGTTCTAAAATACAAGTTAAAGAAAAAGCGGCTTTCTGGGAATAAAAAGCCGCCTCTTACTGGACCTGAAACTTAACTCCAATTTTCGAGCGTATCTTTCACCTTGGCTAAAAACCAATCCGCGGATGCGCCGTCGAGAATACGATGGTCGAACACGAACGACATGTAGACCATCGGGCGGATGGCGATGGCATCATCAATAACGACCACGCGCTTCTGCATCGCGCCAATGCCGAGGATTCCAGCCTGAGGCTGGTTGATCACTGGAAATGCGAACAGCGATCCGCTCACGCCGTGATTGGTCAATGTGAACGTCCCGCCTTTGACTTCATCGGGCTGGAGTTTCTTTGCGCGGGCGCGACTTGCCAGATCATTGACCGAACGCGCCATCGCCAGCAGGGAGAGATCTTCCGCTTTCTTGATGACCGGTACGATCAAGCCATCTTCTCCGAGCGAGACCGCCATTCCCAAGTTGATGTTCTTGTGAACAAGCAAGCCTTCACCCGTCCATGACGAGTTGGTCTGCGGGTAGGCTTTCAATCCTGCCACAATTGCCATCATGAAGTAAGCGGTGAAGGTCAAGTTAATGCCGTCGCGCTCGAAGGCGGCTTTGTTGGCGGAGCGGTGTTTTGCCACGCGGCTCATATCCGCTTCCATGACGGTCAACACGTGCGGCGATGTATGCTTGGATTCGACCATGTGCGCGGCGATGGATTTCCGCATGGTAGTGTGCTTGATCAACTGATCGCCAACCATCGGCGCGACAGGCGCAGAAGGACGTGAAAGAGGTTGTGCGCTCACTTTCCCTTTCCCACTTTCCACAAAACCCAGCACATCGTTCTTTGTAATGCGTCCGTTCAGCCCTGTGCCGTTCACTTGGGACAAATCCACGCCATGCTCGGCGGCGATCCGCGCAACAACGGGGGAGATGAAGCCGAGATCGCGGTTGGTAGTTTGTGGTTGATAGTTGGTGGTTGGTAGCTGGCGGCTAGTAACAGGTGATGGTTGGGTTAAGGCTTTGATTGTAGACGTACTGCTGTCAACTGCCAACTGTCCACCGTCAACCGTTTCTCCTGGTTTCCCGATGATCGCAAGCAATTCACCAACCTTCGCAGCGATGCCTTCCTGCGCGACGATTTTCAAAACCGTTCCCGTTGCAGGCGCGGGGATTTCGGTGTCTACTTTATCAGTATTGACTTCTAGCAAAGGCTCCAATTCGTTGATGGAATCGCCTTCCTGCTTGAGCCATTTGGTGACAGTGACTTCATCCACCCCTTCGCCGAGCCTTGGGACTAAAACTTTTGTTGCCATAATCTCTCCTAATTTTCTCACCGCAGAGACGCGGAGAGCGCAGAGTTTTACTCTTTGAGCCCCAATACCAGTCTCTTTACACCTTTTACAAGTATTGGAACATTGAAATTAAGAATTAAGCCGACTTTCCAGTTACCCAAACGCATGTAAGTTAATGTTTGCGCTTCATGTATGGGCGAAATATTGTCTGTCGACTTCAACTCAACAATAACTTCGTTATTAACGAGCAAGTCAATTCGGTAACCACAATCTAATTTTGTGCCCTTATAAATCACAGGCAGGGGAACTTGTCTTTTGAATGAAATATTGCGAAGACTCAATTCATGGCATAGACATTCTTCGTACGCAGATTCTAATACCCCTGGACCTAAATGCTTATGGACCTCGATGGCAGCGCCAATGATTGCCTCGGTTGTTTTATTAATCTCTTGAACAAGTCTTACACCATTTGCACTCATTGGTTTTCTCCGCGAACTCTGTGTCTCTGCGGTTAATCGAACTTGGGATATAAAGATGGATCCACTTCATTCATCATCTCATACACAGCATCGAACACCGTCTCCGCGTTCGGTTTGGACCAGTAATCCCCGTCACTGCCATACGCGGGTCGGTGGGATTTGGCAGATAACGTCCGCGCGGGCGAATCCAAGTGGAAGTAACCGCCTTGTTTCTCGATGACTTCCTGCATCATGTACGCCGTCGCGCCGCCGGGGACATCTTCATCCACAAATAAAATGCGGTTGGTCTTCTTGAGCGACTCGACGATTTTGCCATGAATATCGAACGGCATCAGCGATTGCACGTCGATGACTTCCACGTCGATGCCGACTTTGCTTAACTTGTCAGCGGCATCCATCACGATACGGCAGCACGCCCCGTAGGTGACGATGGTCACATCCTTGCCTTCGCGCAGAGTTTCAGGCACACCGAGCGGAAGAGCGATCTCTCCAATATTTTCTGGCAGGCGTTCCTTCACGCGGTAACCGTTCAACACCTCCACCACAATCGCAGGTTCATCCGATTTCAAGAGCGTGTTGTAAAAACCAGCGGCGCGGGTCATGTCACGCGGAACGAGCACATACATCCCGCGTACAAGATTCAAAATTCCCGCCATCGGTGAGCCAGCGTGCCAAATACCTTCCAAGCGATGCCCGCGTGTGCGGACAATGACGGGCGCTTTTTGTCCGCCTGCGGTGCGCCAGTGGAGGGTTGCCAGATCATCGCTCATGATCTGTAAAGCGTACAGGACATAATCGAGATATTGGATTTCTGCAATTGGGCGCAGTCCGCGCATTGCCATGCCGATGGCTTGACCGAGAATTGTCGCCTCGCGGATGCCCGTATCGGTCACGCGGTACTCGCCATATTTTTCCTGCATCCCCTTGAAACCCTGATTCACGTCACCGAGTTTACCTACATCTTCGCCAAACGCGATCAAACGCGGCTCACGCGTCAGCGCGGCATCGAATGCGGCGTTGATGACCTCGAACCCGAACATCGTCGGCGACTTCTCGCCATACACGGGCTTCACTTCCTCCACTTTCATGGCTGCGCCGGAATACAAATGCGAGCCGTAACGCTCCGTGTTGATCTTGTCGTAATCCTGCTTCCATGCGACCAGGACCTGCTTGCTGGGATGATTCTCATCCCGCAGCAGACGCAGTGCCTCATGCGCCGCACTGTGGATGTCACGCCTCGTATACGACGGGAGATTTGCCAGCCGATCCCGAATCATGCTCAACTCTGAGGCATGACTCGATGAACCTGCGATCTCATCCAGCATGTCCATGAGTTGATTGCGCTCATCCGTGATGGGGGAGAGATACGCATCCCATGCGGCTTTGCGGAATCCCTCTACAGCTTCGTAGTCTGTTTTTTCGAGAGAATCAAGTTCGGGCGCGGAGATGACGCGGTTCTCGATCATCCAGGCGCGCATCTTTTTGATGCCGTCGAATTCCTCTTCCCACTTGAGTCGCTCTGCGGATTTGTACCGCTCGTGTGAGCCGCTCGTGCTATGTCCCTGCGGCTGGGTCACGTCAATGACGTGGACGAGCGCGGGGATGTGATACTCGCGCGCGATCTCGGCGGCGCTGAGATAGGTTTCGACGAGTGCGGGGTAATCCCATGCGCGGACGGTGTAGTGGTCGTATCCGTTCTGGACTTTGTTGGGCGGGGCGTTGGGATCGCGCTCGAACCCCTTGAGTAACGCGCCGATGTTCTCCTTGACCATTTGAAATTGATTGGGGACGGAGATGCCGTAACCGTCATCGTATATCGTGACGATGGCGGGTGCGTGAAGCACACCGATGGCATTGACCGATTCCCAGAACAGCCCTTCGGCGGTGGATGCGTTGCCGATGGTCGCAAACGCGATCTCATCCCCGTTATTGGAGAAATCCTTCTGGTCGTGCAATTCCTTGACCTTACGATAAATGACCGACGCGTACGCCAAACCCACTGCGCGCGGCATTTGCGCGCCCGTCGGGGAGATATCCGATGCGGTGTTGTACATCTGCGTTTGCGGACGCCACGAGCCGTTGGGATACAAATTGCGCGAAGCGAAGTGCGCGTTCATCTGCCGCCCCGCGCTGGCGGGATCGTAGGTCACGTCGCCGTGCGCGTACAACTGCGCAAAAAATTCCTGGATGCTCATCACGCCAAGCATGAACATCCAGGTCTGGTCACGGTAATATCCTGAGCGCCAGTCGCCTTTTTGAAAGGCTCTGGCGATGGCTAACTGGGCGATCTCTTTTCCGTCGCCGAAAATTCCAAACTTTGCCTTGCCGCTTAATACTTCTCTCCGCCCTATCAGCGAAGCCTGCCTGCTTTGATACGCAAAGCGGTAATCGTTTATGATCTCATTTTTTTCAAGGGGAAGTGCAATCGTACCCTTCTTTTTGGGCATGAATCTCTCCTCAGGTTTTGGTGGGGGGATTATAACAAAGGAATTTGTTACCCTGAGCGCTCCCAAGGGTCTCCGCCATGGCTTTTTACATATTCAGGAAATTCTTAACACGAATTCCACGAATTATCAAATGGGACGAATAAAAGAGAAAAAATTCGTCCCATTCGCCCATTTGAGATATTCGCGTTAAAACAACCCCATAATTTTGCGTGATTGTCAACCAACTTTACAACCGCAATTGGGTTCCATCGTAACGCAGCAGGATGCTTAGTCCACTACGTTCCCTCAAAATGAGATGGTGTTTGATGTTAATTGGTTTGGAATGCTATACTTGCCGCCATGACCACGCCCCTTCCCATCGTCCAAACTGAAGTGCCGCCCGATTTTATTGACTTCGGCGTTGGCAATCCCCAACTCGACCTGTTGCCGTTGGACATGCTCCGCAAGGCGGCGGCGCACCGTCTGAGCCGGAACGAAAAGGAATTCCTGCAATACGGCATCGAGCAGGGCGACGGCTACTTCCGCGCCGCGCTGGCGAACTTCCTCACCCCGCGCTGCGGCTTCCCCGTCTCGCACGCTGACCTCTTCATCACCGCGGGCATCTCCTCCGCGCTGGACCTGCTCTGCACACTCTTCACCCAACCGGGGGATACTGTCTTCGTGGAGGAACCGACCTACTTTCTCGCCCTGCGCATCTTTGCGGATCACGGCTTACGCGTCGCTTCGATTCCGACCGATGAAGCTGGTCTTTCCATAGACGCCTTGACCGATGCCCTGAGCGAATCCACGCCCAAGTTCATCTACGTCATTCCCTCCTTCCAAAACCCCAGCGGACACACACTCCCGCCCGAACGCCGCGCACAACTCGTCGAACTCGCGCAGAAACACAACTTCCTCATCATCGCGGACGAAGTCTATCAATTTCTCGGCTACACCCAAACCCCGCCAACCTCGTTCGGCGCGCACATCGATTCGGGACAGGTCATCGCAGTCAATTCCTTCTCGAAGATTCTCGCCCCCGGTCTGCGGCTGGGATGGCTGATGGCAGGTCCGGACATCATTCAAAGAATTTTCACCTGCGGTCTCATGGACAGCGGCGGCGGGATGAACCCGTTCACTTCTGCCATCCTCCGCGGTCTGATCGAAAACGGCGACTTGGACAAAAACATTTCCAACCTTGTGAACATCCTCGGCAGGCGCATGCAAGTCATGGACGCGTACCTGCGCGAACACCTGCCGCAAGCCCAATACGTCACCCCACATGGTGGATATTTCTTCTGGGTGCGCATCCCCGGCATGGACGCGGAAGACTTGCAGAAAAAAGCCGCCGCCTATAACGTCGGTCTGCGCCCGGGCATTCGCTTCTCCAGCCGCAACGGGTTGAGGGATTACTTCCGCATGAGCGTTTCGTTTTA
>CAYPHR010000146.1:0-7561 GCA_964410375.1 uncultured Anaerolinea sp.
GTTGACCGAACAGAATTAAGCCCGCGCCAAGCGCAAGATTATATGCGAATGAAAACGCGGTAATTCGTTTGAGGAAACCCTTGAGTTTGTTCCACGCCTTTTCAACGGCAAAGCGATTGATCTCGGGGAAGGTCGTGGCGATGAGCGGGTCGGCGGGGATGGCGAGAAAATGGACGATGGTGTACGCCACGCGATAATATCCGACAGCGGTGGTGTCGAGAAAGAAACCAACCCAGATCAATTCGCTCTCGCGGAAAAGTTTGATGATGGTCGCGCTGATGTTGGAACTGAACGCAAAGCGGATGAGTTCGCGGGTGGACGTCAGCGCGGAGAACGGTGCGCGCCACCAGCCATTACCGAGTCTTTTGTGGAGTTGAATTTGCGCGGCGGTGAACAATCCCAAGCCAATGATGGATTTGCCGAGCAGATAAGCAACTAATACGATGGTGATACTGCCGTTGAAAAAAAACGCACCTGCGATGATGAACGTGGTCAGGACGGCTTGCGCGAGATTGATCGTCCCTTGCAGTTTGATTTTGTCCGTGATCTGTAAAACACCCGTGGATGTTTCGGTGTTGAAATTCGCCAGCAAGCCGAGCGCGAAGACCGTGAACATCCATGCGGCGTTTTCCGTTTTGGCGAGATGGACTTCCGCCAGATGCGCGGTGAACACGACCACAAGAAAAGCGACTAACGAAACGAATGCTTCGGTCAATCCTGCCGCTTTGATGACTGCGGCGGCTTTGTCCTTTTCACCGCGTTCGAGATATTCCCCGCCGTAGCGGACCACCAACTCACTCATGCGGAACGAGAACAGGCTGTTGACCGTCGAGGCGAACGCCATCACCACGCCGATCAGACCGAATCCCGCAGGACCGAGCAGACGCGTCGCCATGATACCCTGCAGGACACTTAATCCCAGCGCGAGGGTGTTGTTGCTGAACAACGATCCGCTGGAACGCAGGATTTTCAGGAAAAGCGGGTCGTTCTTGAATTTGGAGAGTAAAGACATGGATTGGTATTGTACACAAAAATAAAAACCGCAGAGACACGGAGAACGCCGAGAAAAAACTCCGCGCACTTTGCGTCTCTGCGGTGGCGATTAATTCAATGGACTATGGAGTCAACACTTCCTTCGCCCACGCGCGTTCTTCGTTGTACCATTTGATGAGATTGCCAAGTCCCTCGCGCAAATTCACCTGCGGATTCCATCCCAATATCTCACGCGCCTTGCTCACGTCCGCCCAGTTGGTGAACATGTCCGCAAGGTTGGGCGGACCATATTGCACGTCCGCCTGTTTGCCTGTCAACTCTTCGATCATTTCCACCAGTTCATTGATGGTGATGACTTCATGTCCGCCGAGGTTGATGATCTCGTAGCCGACTGGTTTCAGCGCAGCAATCGTCCCACGCGCAATGTCGTCCACGTAGGTAAAGCCGCGCGACTGCTTCCCGTCCCCGTTGATGCGCACGGGCTGTCCCTCTGTGATCCACTGCACGAAGCGGAACATGGCAAGGTCGGGGCGACCCGCGGGTCCATAGACCGTGAAATAGCGGACGACGCTCACGTCAATATCGTAGAGATGATGATAGGAATGCGCCAGCGCCTCCGCCCCCTTTTTGCTTGCCGCATACGGCTGGAGCGGTTCACTGCTGGACGCTGTTTCAGGCGTCGGATAGGGCGGATTCTCACCATAAATGCTGGAGGTGGATGCCATGATGAATTTCTTGCATCCATATTGGCGGCAGACTTCCAGCATGTTCAACGTCCCCATCACGTTGGATTCCAAAAACACCCAGGGGTTTTCCACGCTGTAACGAACACCCGCCCGCGCTGCAAGGTGGATCACGCCGTCGATGGTTTCATCCTTGAACAATTCGATTGCGGATTTCTCCGAAATATCACGTCTGTGGAACTTGAATCCGGGCATCGCCTGAAGTTTCTTCAAGCGATACTCCTTCATGCGTGGATCGTACGCATCGTTGACATTGTCAATACCGACGACGGTATGCCCCTGCTCGATCAGCATCTCCGAAGTCCGCGCGCCGATGAATCCCGCCGCGCCGGTTACCAGATAATGTCCCATTTACAACCTCTCAACCTTCTCACTACTCTGCCCGAGCTTCCCCGTTGCATTGCGTGAATCAAAAACAAAACTCGCCGCTTCGACGATCGCTTCATAGTCATAATCTTTGTGATTGGTGACGATCACCACCGCATCCGCTTCCTTCACGGATTTCATCAGGTCGGGGACGCTATCCATCTCCCAGCCGTCATATTCATGGTGGATGTGCGGAATGTACGGATCGTGATATTCCACAATCCCGCCTTTCTTGCGCAGCAGACCGATCACATCCAGCGCAGGAGACTCGCGCATATCGTCAATATCGGGCTTGTACGCTGCGCCCAAAACAAGGATCTTCGAGCCGTGGACCGTCTTGCCGCGGTCGTTCATCGCTTCCATCACGCGGCTGACCACATAACGCGGCATATTGGTGTTGATCTCTGAAGCCAGGTCAATGAAGCGCGCATTGTAATTGAACGACTTCATCTTCCACGATAAATACAATGGGTCGATTGGAATACAGTGACCGCCCAGACCCGGTCCCGGCGTGAATTTCATGAAGCCAAACGGTTTGCTCGCGGCGGCATCGATCACTTCCCACACGTCCACACCGAGGCGTTCGCACATGATCGCCATTTCATTGACCAGACCGATATTGATCATACGGAACGTATTCTCCAGCAGTTTCGCCATCTCCGCCGCCTCCGCCGAAGAGACACGATGAACGGTCTGGATCGCGCCTTCATACCAAACAGTTGCCACTTCGCCGCACGCTTCGGTGACTCCGCCCATCACTTTCGGCGTGTTGATCGTTGTAAAATCCTCGCGTCCCGGATCCACCCGTTCGGGGGAAAAGGCAAGGAACCAGTCCTCACCAACTGTCAGATTGTGTTCGATGCCGAGTTTCGGCAGGAGCAGTTCGCGGGTCGTGCCGGGATACGTCGTAGACTCCAGCACCACCACCATTCCCTTATGCACATATTTCGCCAGCTCCTCCGTCGCAGAGATGATGAACGACATGTCCGGGTCGCCCGTTTTCCGAAGCGGCGTCGGCACACAAATGCTGACGGCGTCCATATCCTTCAACACGGAGAAATCCGTTGTGGCGGTGAACGTTCCATCCTTGACCAGCTTCGCCACCGACTCGGTCTTCACATCGGGGATATAGGACTCCCCTTTGGAAAGCGCCTCGATCTTGCGCTGATCCGGGTCCACACCAGTGACATGGAACCCCGCCTCACCAAACACCACCGCCAGCGGCAGCCCGACATAGCCCAAGCCTAAAATTGCAACTTTGGCTTCCTTGTTCCTTAATTTTTTAATGAGCGTATCTTTTGTGGTCATAGTATCCTTCGTGATCAAAACAAACTCAATTGCTTCGGCGTCTCAGGTTTCAGAGAAACCGCCTTCTTTTCGATTATCTTCCTGCCAAGAGCCTTACGCGCCTCATTCAATTGATCCGGCAAATTCGCAAAATCCGCCAGAATGGACGGTTTCAATGCAGGCTGATGCAGAGCCGCCGCCGGATGGAACATCGGAATGACGAAGCGCTCCCCGACCTTGTGCATCCGCCCGTGTACGGCGCTGATCTTCACGCCGGGAATGAACTTGCCCATCGAGATGCGCCCCAGCGTCACAATGATACTCGGGTCGATCGCTTCGATCTGCGCTTCCAGATATGCATTGCAAGCGTCCAATTCCTCCGCCTGCGGATCGCGGTTGCCCGGCGGGCGGCACTTGACCACGTTCGCAATGAACACATCCGCGCGGGTTAAGCCCGCCTGTTCCAACAACTGATCCAAAAACTTTCCCGACGCCCCAACAAACGGACGTCCCTGCTCGCCTTCATGGAATCCCGGTCCCTCGCCGATGAACATGATCTCAGCATCCGCGGGACCTTCGCCAGGCACCCCTTTTTTGCGCGTCTCATGCAGGGCACACTTTGTGCAAACGGAAACTTCACTGGCAATCTTGGCAAGTGTCTCTTCAGCGGACATCTATTCTCCGGGCAGGTGATTCAAATCATTCAGCGACATTAAGATCGCATCTTCCGCATTATCCTTGTAATATTCCTTGCGTCTTCCGTCTTCAACATACCCAAAACTTTTGTACATCTTCTGCGCCATCACATTGCTCGCGCGTACTTCCAAGAACGACTTCAGCACACCCTCATCCCTCGCGGACCGCAGAGCATGGAGCAATATGGCTTTGCCGATTCCCTGTCCGCGAAGATCAGGATGCGTCGCGATCGTCGCAATATGCAATTCATCCACGATCAGCCAGCCCACCAGCATCGCCGCCACACGCCCATCCAACTCCGCCACCCAACAGCGCGAAGCCGGATTATCCGTCAATTCATATTGAAAGGTGCGCGAGGGCCACGGCAAACTGAATGAGACCTGGTCGATGGCAATAACCTGCTCGAGGTCGTCCATCGCCATTTTGCGGATCACAAGACTCATTCAATCGGCGTCCCTGCCACATGCAAATAGATCGGCGCAAGCGCCGCCGCATCGTCCACATCGTCCGCCTGCCAGCGCTTCCACGCCAGTTCCGCCAAAATGGACGGACGCCGCACACAATACGCGGGCGATGCCAGCAGTATCTTTTTCTTCTTCGACATTTTTTTTCGATCTTCGGGATATAGTTCCCCCGCGACAATGGTCGGATTTTCGATCTCTTCCAGCAACTCATCCACCGTCCCGCTTCGGACTCCGCCCTCCGCCTGCCAGCCCACCCCATCACTTTGATACCCGCCGATGGCGATCCGCTTCCGCCCCGCCTGCAGAACCGCGATCAGTGGATGTGTTGTCACGGGCTGTGCCGCCGCAATCACATCCAGTGTCGGAATGCCGACCACAGGCAAATTACGCGCCAGCGCAATCCCCTTCACCAGCGACAGACCGACCCTCAAGCTTGTGAACGATCCCGGACCAATCGCCACAGCCGCAGCGTGGACCATGTCCATCGTCACGCCGCAGCGATTCAAAAGTCCGGAAAGAGCCGAGGCAAGTTCGGTGGTGTGATGCTGACGCGTCGTCCATGTCATCTCACCCAGCACCTGATCCCCGTCATAGACCGCCAATCCAACCTGCGCAGTGGAAGTGTCAACCGCGATAAGCATCATGTTCCTCCCACCACGGCTTGACGGACTCCGTCCAGCAATTTGTCGTAGCGTTCGCCGCGCGCGTGAAATTTCATTTGACGGTGTTCCTCGGAAATGTGTTCGAGGTCGATCCACAAATGTTCGGATGGAATGAGATTGCCAAGCCGCTCGGGCCACTCGATGATAAGCGCGCCCTCGGTGAGCATTGAGTCGAGGTCGAGTTCCTCCGCTTCCGGCACGGATTCGAGGCGATAGGCGTCGAGATGAAAGACCTGTTCTCCATCGGCGCGGCGATACACGTTGACCAGGATAAAGGTCGGGCTGGAAACCGAATCGAGCGATCCCCACCCTTGGGCAAGCCCTTGTGTGAAGGTGGTCTTGCCGGCTCCGAGATCGCCCTGCAAACAAATGACATCGCCAGCCTGCAGCATCCCGCCGAGGCGTATGCCGATGCGGCGCGTTTGCTCGGGACTGCGGCTGAAAAACTCCAGCATGTGTTCGTCCAAAATAGCCATGGCGTCCAAATTATACCCCCCACGCGCTTAACAATTCGCAGATTCATAGAAAAAAATCCGCCTGACATCTGTCGTCCGCGGATTTTCTCAAGAACTACTCTTCTTTTTCCTTTGACCTGCGCGGCAGCATGCCGGTAATGCGTCGTCCGATCCTTTGGGGGATGTGTTCGATATCTTTTGGAATAAATCGTTCGAAAAATTTTCCACGCCAGTTTTGCAGGATGGCTTCGACATACAATTTTTCCAGCGACCTGACCTGTTCTTCAATGGAATATTTTTTGCTCAACATAACCGAATGTTTTCCAAAGCGTTCCAATCTTTCGCCATCCGCCAGCAGGTTGGAAATGGTATCCGCAAATACGGTCATATCCAGTTTTACCATGTAGCCGTTCTGGTCGTTCTCTATCATGCCTTCAAAGGCTTGATCTTCCACCGCCACCATGGGCAAACCCGAAGCGATCGCTTCTATCACTGAGATCGGGTGCACTTCCGTTGTGGATGCCGAAAGAAACATCGTTGCATCGTGGAACACATCCGGTAAATCGGCTCGATTGACCATTCCCAGAAAATGGATGCTATCCTTTGCTCTTGTTTTCGCCACCTTTTCTTCCAGTCCCTTGCGCGCGCTGCCGTCGCCTGCGAAGACCAACTGCGCATTTGGGTGTCGTTCCGAGATTTGGATGAACGCATCCACGATGAAATCAAGACGTTTCTCCGGGTCCATGCGTCCCACCGTGAGCAGGATCGGCGCATCAGGACCAACCCCGAGCCTGTTTCGCAGACTTCCAGGATTCTGCGCCGCCTTGAACATGCTAAGATCTATTCCGTTCGGGATGACGTGGATCGGCTTGGTGACCTTTTGTTCCAGCAATAAGCGGTGGAATTTCGGCGACGGCACCACGATCTGGTCGCCCAGATTAGTGGACGTGGCGCTGAACCAGCCCGCCGCATATTTTACAAGGCTTGTTCCCCCGATGAATTTTACATAGTGGGTGTAATCTGTAATGGACGTGTGATAGGTGTAGATCAGCGGCAGGTTCTTCGTGGATGCCGTGAAATATGCCAGCAGCCCCACGCTCAGCGGACTGTGCGCATGTAGTACATCAAAATGCCTGCGGGTTAGTGACCACGTAGAGCGCGGCGTTCCCAGCACCGCCACATAGATGGGCGGATTGTTCAAGTACTTTAGCGAAGGCAAACGCACGACGCTGGGCTGGTCATCCTTGTACCCCGGAAAACGCGGCGCAAAAATGGTGACCTGATGCCCGCGTTTCTTTAATCCCTCCGAGATCATTTGCAGGGAAACGGATACGCCGTTCACTTGCGGCGCATAAGTATCCGTGAAAAGCCCAATGCGCAGAGACCCTACGGGCAGATCCTGTTCTGTGTGCTGTGATTCCATGTTTATCTCCACTTATCCTTGACCATCCCCGTTCATCTCCAGTTTCTCTCGTTCCTGCTGTGAAAAATTCACTTTCATGCGCTTTGCCAGCTCACGCCTCGTCAGCATCACGCGATGACCACAGCCCTTGCATTCCAAGCCGATGTCCGCGCCGAGGCGCACGACCGTCCACTCATACGAGCCGCAGGGATGGGGTTTCCGCAGGCGCAGGTGGTCGCTCAGTTGCAGGTCGGGAAGCATGGGAAGGATTATACCGCCGCCGCAAACAGACTTGCACAGGTGCGATCGGCTTATGAAAAGTCCCTATTGAAGACGAAACACCACTCGAATCAAAACGGGACTGTGGTTGAGCACAGTCCCGTTTTGGGTTTGTTTTCGTCATTCACCCGTGATCTGATAAATCTGGATCAAATTTCCACAGGTGTCGTTGAGTACCGCCGCGGTGGTCATGCCCATGTTCGTCGGCTCCATC
>CAYPHR010000147.1:0-7527 GCA_964410375.1 uncultured Anaerolinea sp.
TACACCGGCAACGACGACAGCATTCTCTACGATTTCCTCACGCCTTTCCGCTTCGGCCCCGCCGGCTCCGCGCGCACGGTGCGCATTCGCGGAGGGCTGCTGGGCCAGTGGGCCTGCTGGACGAAACGCGCTGTCGAGCTGCATGCCCGGCTGCTTGGCATTGCGGATCGCGGCGAGGCGATTCCTCCGGAGTTGCTGACGCTCTCCGCGCAGATCACCGATGCCAATGCCATTGCCGACCAGCGTTTGCATTATTTTGGCAACGACCGGAAGGGTCAATACAATAGTTTGGTTGAAAATGGTTTCCGTGAATATGAATGGGGTTCAAAATTTGCAGGAGATCAATGGCGTTTTACCGGCTTTGAAGATGCCTATATTGCAGAGGCGCTTGGCAAGCCCGGCTACAGCAAAGGTCCAAATATATACGTGATCGATTACTATGCCCTGTCCGATCATTTGTTGGCGCGTTTGCCAGTCTCGGAATGGGAGATTGGACACTTCCGCCGCGATCTGCCTGAAGGATATCTTGAAACATTGCAAACCGGTGAGAACCAGATTGCCGACCCGGACCTTGCACTATATTATGAGAAATTGCATGTTGTGGTTACGAGTCCGTTGAGCGATTGGGATCGTATTTCTGAGATCTGGAAGTTCAACACTGGTCAATATGACCATTTGCTGGAACGATATAATCAGCGCAACCCACATTGATTTGTTTGGAGACTTTATGACATCATCCACAAAACTTACCACTGCCCTCATCGACGTTGCCATGGGGCGCGCGTACGCCGACCTCGTCATCCGCGGCGGGAGATGGGTGAGCGTACAGTCGGGCGAGATCATCCAAAATACGGATGTGGCTGTGGTGCAGGGACGCATTGCCTTTGTCGGGCATGATGCCAGCCACACCATCGGCAAGAAAACGAAGGTGATCGAAGCGAACGGGCGTTATCTCGTCCCCGGTTTGCTGGACGCGCACATGCATGTTGAGTCAGGCATGGTCACGGTGACGGAATTTGTCCGCGCGGTGGCGGTGCGTGGCACGACGGGTATGTTCATCGACCCGCATGAGATCGCGAATGTCTTCGGTCTCAAAGGTGTGAAATTGATGGTGGACGAGGCGCAGAAACAGCCCGTTCACGTCTGGGTGCAGATGCCGTCGTGCGTGCCGTCTGCGCCGGGGTTGGAGACACCAGGTTCGTCCATCGGTCCGAAGGAAGTTGCTGAAGCGATGAAATGGAAAGGCATCATTGGCTTGGGTGAAATGATGAACTTCCCCGGCGTGTTCATGGGCGACAAAAAGATGATCGATGAAATGTCCGCGACACGCGCAGCAGGCAAGGTGATCGGCGGGCATTACGCCTCGCCCGATCTCGGACTGCCGTTTCATGGGTATGTGGCGGGCGGGGCGGAGGACGACCACGAAGGCACGCGGTTGGATGATGCGATTGCGCGCGTGCGTCAGGGCATGAAGGCGATGCTGCGCTACGGCTCGGCATGGTTCGACGTTGCCGCGCAGGTGAAAGCTATTACCGAGAAGAAACTGGATTCGCGCCGCTTCATCTTGTGTACGGATGATTCTCATGCCGAAACTTTGACTCAAGAGGGGCATATGGACCGCGTCCTGCGGCATGCCATCAGCGAAGGTTTGAACCCGATGACCGCCATCCAGATGATGACCATCAACACGGCGGAGCATTTCGGTCTCACGAGAGAGATGGGCATGATCGCGCCCGGTCGCTGGGCGGATGTGGTGCTTGTGGAAGATTTGATGAATTTCAAAGCTGATCTGGTCATTGCAAAGGGGCAGGTCATCGCAGAGAAGGGCGAATGGCAGGTCAAACTGCCGGTGGTGAAATACCCCAAGTGGGTCACCAACTCCATTCATTTGAAGAAAAAGCTTACAGCCGAGGATTTTGTCCTTCGGACAAGAGCAGCTGACGGGGCGGAAATCGAGGCGAATGTCATCGGGGTGATCGAGAATCAAGCGCCGACCCGTCATCTTAAATTGAAGGTCAAAGCCGGAAACAGCGAAGTCAAGGCGGATATGAAACGCGATATTGCGAAGATCGCGCTGGTGGAACGCCATCGCGCGACGGGCAAGGTCGTGGTCGGTTTGGTGAAGGGATTTGAGTTTACGCGCAAATGTGCCATCGGCTCGACGGTGGCCCACGACAGCCATCATATGATCGTGGTTGGCACGGATGATGAGAGCATGGCGATCGCCGCGAACGAATTGGCGAAGTGCGGCGGCGGGCAGGTCGTGGTGCTGGATGGCAAGGTCGTTGGACTGGTGGAATTCCCGATCGCGGGGCTGATGTCCAACGAACGCGCGGATATTGTGGCAAAGAAGGCTGGCACGGTTTTGGAAGGCTTTAAGATGTGCGGCAGTGAGTTGAATAATCCCAATATGCAGTTAAGTTTGCTGGCACTTGTTGTCATCCCTGAGTTGCGTATTTCAGATAAAGGGCTTGTGGATGTGACGCGGTTCGATTTCATCCCGATGCTGGAAGATCAAGGATAACCGCATGACGTTCTGCGGAAAAAAGTGAGAATCGACATGGCTAATTTTCCATTCCAACGTTTGCAGGCGGATCTTGCAAAAATTATTAACACAGCGCCGGCGGGACAGCGGCTTCCATCCGAACCTGATCTTGCAAAGCAGCTCGGTGTTTCACGCGCAACCCTGCGCGAAGCGATGCGCTCGTTCGAAACACAGGGTTTGATCCGCAGGCGTCAGGGGTCTGGCACATTCGTGGTTGGCAAAATGCAGGCGCTCGATAGCGGATTGGAAGTGCTCGAAAGCCTCGAAACCATCGCAAAGCGTATGGGATTGGAAGTGTCTGTCAGCGATCTGAACATCGAGACGATTTCTGCGGATGTCGAACTTGCTGCGAATTTGAACGTCCCGGTGGATGAGAAACTGACCCGCGTGCGCCGCGTCATCCGCACGGATAACAGACCCGTGGCATATCTGGTGGATATCCTGCCTGTGGATATCCTGCGCGCGGACGACCTGCCATCCAATTTCAACGGCTCGGTGCTGGACCTTTTGCTTGAACGCGGCGACCCGTTGACTACCTCTCGGGCGAATGTCAGCGCGATCGGCGCCTCAGCGGATGTGGCGAAACCGCTGGAGATTCAGCGCGACGATGTGTTGTTGCATTTCAACTCTAAATTATTCGATTCGAATGGCAGGCTTGTGGATTATTCATTGAGCTATTTTATTCCTGGCTATTTCAACTTCCACGTGGTGCGACGCGTTGGAGGAAGTTAACTGTAAGCACAAAATAAATTTGGCGGACTCAATGACCGCCTTATGATTGATTAGGAGAAACCATGACAGATAAAACGCAAGAGATCCAAAAGCGCGTGGAAGCGGCGCGCGAAGACATCATCAAGTTCATGCGGGAGATCGTTGCGATCCCTTCCATGGACTCGCAGATCGGGGCGGTTGGCGAGCGCATTCAAGCGGAAATGAAAAAGCTTGGCTATGATGAGATCCGCTTCGACAAGATGGGCAATACCATCGGGCGTATCGGTAACGGCGAGAAAGTGATCGTATTCGACTCGCACATTGACACGGTCGGCATCGGTGATCCCGCTTCCTGGGAATGGGATCCGTTCGTTGGCAAGGTGGAGAATGGCGTTCTTTACGCGCGCGGTGCATGTGATGAAAAGAACAGTACGCCCGGCATGATTTACGGGCTTGCGATCGCGCGTGACCTCGGTCTGCTCGACGGCTGGACCGCTTACTACTTTGGCAACATGGAAGAATGGTGCGATGGGATCGCCCCGAACACCTTTGTGGAAGTGGACCCGAAGATCAAGCCCGATTTTGTTGTCATCGGTGAGCCGACCAAGATGCTGGTTTATCGTGGTCACAAAGGTCGTCTTGAAATGAAAGTGACCGCCAAGGGCAAATCCGCTCATGCCGCGAGCAATCATCTTGGTGATAATGCCATTTACAAACTTCTGCCCATCATTGCAGGCATCCGCGATCTGGAGCCGAAACTGGGCGACCATGAATTCCTCGGTCATGGCAAGATCACGGTCAGTGACATGCATGTCAAGACGCCGTCCATCAATGCCGTTCCGGATGAAGCCATCATCTACATTGACCGCCGTATGACCTTCGGAGAGACGAAGGAAGCGGTAAAGAAGCAGATCGAAGAATTGATCCCCGCCGAATTCAAGGATACGGTCAAGCTGGAAGAATTGTTCTATGATGAACCTTCCTACACGGGCTTTGTCTTTCCTGTGGATAAATATTTCCCCGCATGGGCGTACGAAGAAACCCACCCATTGGTACAGGCTGGACAGGAAGCACGCAAGTTGATCGGTCTGCCTGATGCGCCCAGCGGCAAGTGGAATTTCTCGACGAACGGCATCTACTGGGCTGGCAAGGCTGGAATTCCCTCCATCGGCTTTGGTCCCGGCGATGAAGAGACCGCGCACACCGTCAACGACAGCGTGTCGCTGGATGACATGGTAAAGGCAACGGAGTTCTACGCAATACTGCCCAGCTTGATCAAATGAAGATTCTTGAAGTGAGACGCCACTCCATCCGCCAACCGGGCGGCGATCACCTGAACCAAAACGGCGTGTCGTTGGCGCGCAGGGTTGGGCAGGGCATCGGTCCGTTCGATTTTGTTGGAACGTCCACGCTTCCGCGCGCCTTTGAGACCGCCATTGCCATGGGGTTTGCAGTGACGGAACAGAACGAATTGATGAACACCTATGGCGGTAAAGTGGAACGCGAAGCTCCCTGGCCCCTGCCGTTCCATCACTACTCGGTGATCGTCAGGCAGGGCGGCGCGGCGGCGAAGTACGCCAACCAACTCGCAGATTATTACACCCGTGTTGTGGATGGTCTTGCGGAAGGCGGCTCTGTGCTCATGATCAACCATGGCGGCGTGGTGGAATTGGGTGTGATCGCCTGCCTGCCCGATGCGGATTTTTCCGGATGGGGGGAAGCTGTGGATTACTGCGAAGGCGCGCGTCTCTTCTGGGATGATGGTCGATTTGTGCGCGGCGAACCGTTGCGCATTTCCAAGTAAAAAGTATTGAGAAGTGCATCAATATTCATAAAGACTACAAAACAAGGAGATTATAAAATGCAAACCAATTTTCGCGGTCGAGATTTCATCGGCGACCTCGACTTCACAAAAGAGGAAGTCGAAACCGTTCTGGATGTGGCTTGGGATCTGAAGCGCAAACGCGCGCTCGGCGAACCGCATCCCTACCTGCGCGACAAAGTTCTCGCGATGCTGTTCTTCTTCTCATCCACCCGCACGCGCGGATCGTTCGAAGCCGGCATGGCGCAACTCGGCGGACATGGCGCATTCATTGACAGCAATACCACCCAGATATCACATGGCGATACACCCGTCGAGATCGGTGAGATCTTCGGGCGCTATTTCGATGGCATCGCCATCCGTCATTGCGATTACGGCGACGGCAACAAATACCTGAATGACGTTGCAAAATCCAGCCGCGCGCCCGTCCTGAATATGCAATGCGATGTGTATCATCCCTTCCAGTGTCTTGCCGACTTAATGACCATTATGGAAAAGAAGGGACGCGACCTCCGCAAAAAGAAGATCGTTGTTTCGTGGGCGTACGCCGCCTCCTACCTTAAGCCGATATCTGTTCCTCAGTCCCTGATCCTCCAGATGCCCCGCTTCGGAATGGACGTGACGCTTGCCTATCCCCCTGAATTTCCTCTCATGCCCGATATTGTCGAGCAGGCGAAGGAACAGGCAAAGATCGCAGGCACAAATTTTGAGATCATTGACTCCAAGGACGGTATGACCGAAGCCTGCAAAGACGCGGATGTGATCTATGCCAAATCCTGGGGTCCGCTCCTGACCACCACCGACAAGGCGGAAGGCAAGAAACTCCAGGATATGTACAAGGACTGGATCATGGACGATGCCAAGCTCAAGGTTGCCAACGAAGGCGCGATCTACATGCATCCGCTTCCCGCCGACCGTGACATCGAAGTTACCAGCAGTGTGCTGGATGGTCCCCAGTCTGTGGTCTTTGACGAAGCCGAAAACCGCCTGCATGCGCAGAAAGCGGTCATGGCATTGACAATGTCATAACCTGTAATTGCACACGAACAGCGGAGCAATTCCTGTATGCAGGGATTGCTCCGCAACTGCAAAGACTTTTAGGAGAACCTATGACGAACAAACTTGCTGTCATTGCCATTGGCGGAAACTCCCTGATCAAGGATGACAAGAACGTAACGGTGGAAAGCCAGATGGAAGCCCTGCGCGAAACCGCCGAACATCTCGCGGATATGATCGAAGCGGGCTGGGACTTGGCAATTGGTCACGGCAACGGTCCACAGGTCGGCTTCATCCTGCGCCGGTCGGAGATCGCTGCAAAAGTGGAGGGAATGCACGAGATCCCGCTGGATGTCTGTGGCGCGGATTCTCAGGGCGCGATTGGCTACGAATTGCAGCAAGCGCTGCGAAATGAATTTCTTCGGCGCGGCATCGACAAGAAAGCCTGCACGGTCATCACCCAGGTCCGTGTGGATCAAAGCGATCCCGCCTTCCAAAAACCCACCAAGCCGATCGGCTCTTTCATGGACGAGGCGGAAGCCAAACGCCGTGAAAAGGAGATGAACTGGTCTGTGGTCGAGGATGCAGGCAGGGGCTGGAGAAGAGTCGTCGCGTCTCCGCTGCCAATCGAGATCATCGAGTTTGATTCGGTCAAGGTTTTGTTGGATGCCGGGCACATCGTCATCACCGTTGGCGGCGGCGGCATCCCTGTTGTTGATCGTGGTGACGGCGTACTTTCCGGAACCGCCGCGGTGATCGACAAGGATTTTGCATCGTCGCTTCTGGCGCAAGCCATTCAAGCGGATATGTTCCTGATCGCCACTGCGGTCGAAAAGGTTGCGATCAACTTTGGCAAACCCGAACAGAAATGGCTCGATAAAATGACTCGCGCGGAAGCGAAAGCCTATTTGGATGAGGGCATTCATTTTGCAAAGGGGTCCATGGCGCCGAAGATACAAGCCGCGGTCTGGTATTTGGAAAATGGTGGCAAGCAGGCGTTGATTACCAACCCTGAGAATATTGGGCGCGCCTTGAAAGGCGAAACCGGGACTTGGATCGTCCCATAACTTTATTATAAGCCGCCCATCTCCAGCCGTGTTGGGCGGCGTTGTAATCTTCAAAATCGATGAAGAAACTTGCTGACCGTTTGAACACCGCTACATTTACGCCGCGCAGTACGGTCTGGTTTCTGTTGTTTATTGCCGCGCTGACCTACGGACTCTTCTTCTGGCAGCGCGGCTTTTACTGGGATGAATTTCCCTGGACGTGGATCTATTTCCGCCTCGGACCGGAGATGCTGACCCAAACTTTCAGCACCAGCCGCCCATTCTGGGGGATGATCTATCAGGCGACTCTCCCGCTTCTGGGACCCAACCCCTGGGCTTGGCAATTGCTCGCCATCCTTTTGCGCTGGCTGACGGCTGTCCTGCTATGGAAAATTCTCCGCGCGCTC
>CAYPHR010000148.1:0-7465 GCA_964410375.1 uncultured Anaerolinea sp.
ATTTGGAGATGGTCAAGGCTGAGCCGCAGCGCTGGGTGGTGGTGGACGCAGAGCAGGCGTGGGAGTCCGTGCAGGCGGAGTTGAGAAAAGTGATCGTTGAAAAGTTGGAAGGTTGAAGGTTTTACAAGGAGATTGTCGTGACCGAACAATGGATGCCCGGTAATAAACAGGAACTCCTATCCGCCATCGAGCGGGAATGGAAGTTATTGCTCGACCTTGCCGAATCATTGACCGACGAGCAGATGTCCACATCGGATTCGGGCGGCTGGTCACCGAAGGATAACCTAGCGCACATCGCTGAATGGATGAACATTCTGATGGGTTATCACATGGATAAAAATCCAGCACATGAAGTCATCGGCGTTTCGGAGGATGTGGTCAAAGGTTGGGATATGGAAGTCATCAATCCCGTGCTGTTCGAACGGAATAAAAACCGTCCGCGTAGGGAAGTGATGGAGTTGTTGAAGCAGGCTTACGTTAAGTTAGAGGCGAGGCTTGAATCCATGTCCTTTGAAGACCTGCTGAAACCGCGTCATGCTGGCGACCCCGAAAAACGTCCGCTTTTGCTTTGGGTATTGGGCGATACCACCGAACACTTCCAGGAACACCGCGAGACCATTGAAAGAGAATTCAAACGATCATGACCGCCGACTCTGAAAAAGACATCAAATCCCTGAAAGCCGCCGGGCGCGTGGTTGCGCTGGCGTTGAAGAAGATGATGAAGCACGCCAGGCCCGGCATTACCACCGCCGAACTCGATACCATCGGAAGCGAGTTCCTGAAGGCGGAGGGCGCAAAGTCCGCGCCGCAAGCCATGTACAACTTTCCCGGCGCAACCTGCATCAGCGTTTCGCCGATCATCGCGCACGGCATCCCCGGCGACCACGTATTGCAGGAGGGTGAACTCATCAACATTGACGTCTCCGCCGAACTCGATGGTTACTTCGCCGACACGGGCGCTTCGATGGTCGTTGCCAAACGCATCCCGGAGATCGAGCGGATGCTCGAAGCCGCGAAGTCCGCGCTGAATAAAGCCGTGCATGCCGCGAAGGCGGGCGAACCGCTCAATGGGATTGGCAAGACAATTCAGGACGAAGCGAAACGCAAAGGGTACAACGTCATCTATGATCTGACGGGGCATGGGATCGGGAAGTCACTGCATGAGGAGCCGTCCGCGATCTATAACTTCAATAAACCGGATGACCGCCGCATTCTTAAGGAAGGCTGGGTGCTTGCCATCGAGCCTTTTCTCACCCCCGGGCGCGGACGCATTGTCGAAGAAAAAGACCGCTGGTCGTTACGAACCATTGACCGTGCCGTCGCCGCGCAGTTCGAGCATACGGTCATCGTTACGAAGAACGAGCCGATCATTTTAACAATGTAATGTCATTCCGAGGAGATTTGCCCGAAACAATCTCCAATGATATGAGAAGATTGCTTCGCCGCTTTGCGGCTCGCAATGACGTTTAACTTTCCTTCAACCACCTCTTCACCGCTTCGCGCGGATGTTGATACCCTTCCATTTTTTTCAATAATTCTTCAGGTGTGGATTCACAGAATACGGATCTGCGGTGCTCCGCAAAGACAAAGCCTTCCGTAACTGCATGATCCATGGCGGCGAGCAGGGGATCGTAGTACTTCTTCACGTTCAGCAAACCGACAGGTTTTTCGTGCGCGCCGGTCTGTGCCCAGGTGATGGTCTCGAAGAGTTCGTCCCAGGTGCCAAAGCCGCCGGGCAGCGCAATATATCCGTCCGCGAGTTCGTGCATGCGGGCTTTTCTTCCGTGCATGTCGGGAGCCACTTCCATGCGGGTGAGAGTGGTATGCGCCAACGCCGGCGTGTTCATCGAAGGGATGATGACTCCGACCACCTCGCCGCCCGCGGACAATGCTCCGTTCGCTACTTCGCCCATCAAGCCGGTTTTCCCGCCTCCGTAGATCAGGCGAATCCCGCTTTGGGCGAGAGTCACGCCCAAATGGTAGGCAGCAGTTTTATAGTCGGAATGAACCGAGTCGGATGATCCGCAAAAAACACAAATCGATTTCATGGTCTCCTTATCTTCCCTTTTTAGAATGATTTTGGCAACTGTACCACAGAAAATTGCAGGTTAGAGTTGTGTAAGTGTGCCCTTTGGGCGCTTGACTTCCACCCTGCGCAGGGATGAAAATATAAGCATGGACTATAAGGACTACTACAAGATCCTTGGTGTGGAGCGCAAAGCCAGTACGGACGAGATCCGCACGGCGTACCGCAAACTCGCCATGAAATATCATCCCGACAAGAACCCCGGCGATAAAAAGGCGGAGGAGAAATTCAAGGAGATCAACGAGGCGTATCAGGTTTTGAGCGACGATCAAAAACGCGCACATTATGACCGGCTCGGCAGCGCCTACTCCAACTTCCGCACGAGCGGCGGACGCCCGGGTGACTTCCGCTGGGAGGATTGGGGCGGCAGCGGCGGCTACTCGACCAACGTCAACATGGACGATCTGTTTGGCGGGGGCGGCAGTTTCTCCGATTTCTTCCGCACTATTTTCGGGGAAGCCATGCGCTCGCAGGGACGGGGCAATCCCTTTGCACAGGAGTCGCAGGGCTACGAGCAGGAAGCGCAGGTCAGCTTCAAGGAAGCCTATGAAGGCACCACCCGTCAATTGCAAACGAACGGGCGCAAGTTGAAGGTGCGCATCCCGCCCGGGGTGAAGACAGGTTCCAAGGTCCGCGTGGCAGGTGCGGGACCGGAAGGACTCGACCTGTATCTGGTCATCAAGGTCGAGGAGGATGATCGCTTCGAGCGGGATGGAAGCAACCTGACTACGACATCCAATGTAGATATCTTTACCGTGATCCTCGGCGGCGAAGCGGATGTGGAGACACCGGCAGGCAAGGTCAAGTTGAACATCCCCGCCGGCACCCAGCCCGATCAGGTCTTCCGTCTCGCCGGGCGCGGTATGCCAAATCTGAAGGATCCAAAGACCAAGGGCGACCTGTATGTGAAGTTGAAGGTACAAGTTCCAAAATACCTGTCGTCCAAACAGAGAGAATTGATCGAGGAAGCCTCGAAAATCAAGTTTTAGCAGGAGTTTGAATGAGAACAAGGAAAAATATTCTGGTTGCGGCGGCGTTGGCGCTTGCCATGCTTGCCTGCCAGCTCCCCGCCCTTACCGATAACGGACAATCCCCTGAGGTTGTCGTCACAGAAACCGTACCGACCATTACGCCGTCGAACATCGGCGTTGTCAACCCGAGCTCGCAACAGGAGACGCTCGTCACGTTGTTTGAAACTGTCAGTCCCGGCACGGTGGCGATCCTGACCGATACCGGGCAAGGCTCCGGTTTTGTGTTTGACAAAAAAGGCAATATCGTCACGAACTATCACGTGATCGAAGGCGCGCAAACCGTGGAAGTGCGCTTCAATTCCGGCTTCATGGCGTATGGTACGGTGGTTGGAACGGATCTCAACTCGGACCTCGCCGTCGTTAAAGTGGATGCGCCTGAATCCGAGCTGTTCCCCGTCCCGCTTGGCGATTCAGACTCACTCAAAGTTGGTCAGACCGTCATTGCCATTGGCAACCCCTTTGGCTTGGAAAGCACCATGACAGTCGGCATCGTCTCCGCGCTTGGACGCACGCTTGACTCGATGAACGTCACGCAGGATGGCGCCCGCTTCACCGCCGGTGATATTATCCAAACCGATGCGGCGATCAACCCCGGCAACTCAGGCGGTCCGCTCTTCAATATCAACGGCGAGGTGATCGGCGTCAACCGCGCCATCCGCACCACGAATTTCACGCAGGATGGACAGCCCATCAACTCCGGGATCGGTTTTGCGATCTCGATCAACATGGTCAAGCGTGTGGTGCCTGTCTTGATCGAAAAAGGCAAATATGATTATCCGTTTTTGGGCATTTCATCCATCGACTCGCTCACACTTGACATGGTCAGCACGCTGGGATTGACACAGTACACCGGCGCCTATGTCACCAATGTGGTCAGCGGCGGTCCAGCCGATATGGCGGGCATCAAAGCCGGCACCACACCCACCAGTATCCCTAACCTGCTGGCTGGCGGTGACCTGATCGTGGCGATCGACGGGCGCGAAACCCGCACTTTTGACGAAATGCTGGCATATCTCATCACCAACAAATCCCCCGGCGAGACGGTTGTCCTGACCGTCCTGCGCGGTGAGGAGCGGGTGGATGTGAGCATCACGCTCGGCGCAAGACCTTAAAATGAAAATCGGCTCGGATGAAATCCGAGCCGATTTTTTATCCAAAGCGTTCCTCGCGCCACACGTCCGCACGGTTGTGGTAACCAGCCTGTTCCCAAAATCCGCGCTTGTCCTGCGGCATGAATTCCAGCGAGCGCAGCCATTTCGCCCCTTTCCAAAGATACGGTGTTTCCAAATCCTCGCGCCCTGGGATGAACCCCACCATGCCGCGCAATGGATAACCGTGGTCGGGCGTGATCGGCTCGCCGTTGAAATGAGTTGCCAACAGGAAGTTATCCTGCAAGACCACCGAAAGCGGCAAATTGACCGTGAATCCGTATTCTGCGTGCTGCATCACGTGCGTGGCGGTTGGTTTGAGTTTGAAAATGCCCTGCTCGATCAACGATTTTACCGAAACGCCCTCCCAAATCGTATCAAACTTGCTCCAACGCGTCACACAGTGTAAATCCATTTTTATGGAGGTGCGTGGAAGCTGGTTGAACTCATCCCAACTCCATCGCTTCTCTGCCTCCACCTCGCCCCACACGCGGAAATCCCATGCGGCGGCGTCGAACATCGGCACGGGACCGTAATGCAGGACGGGGAATTTCTGCGTCAACGACTGCCCGGGCGGAAGCCGTCCCTCCGAACGAACGCGGTCTTCCTCCTTGCGGCGGTCCAGACCTTCAAATTGGAACATACATCACCTCGCAAAAAAATATCGAAAATTTCAAGCATGGTATAGACCCGGCTGTCACGCCGAATGTTACATGCACAATCTAACAGTTTCCTTAGACCATGTGGTCCAAATTACCTATGGCTTGGAAAATGTTCCCTCTTATAATAAACCAAATTCCAACGGGCGCAAGGAGAGACGCATGAAAAAGCCGACGCTGAAACAACGACTCCAATACCAGTTCGACAATTACATGTCGCGCGGAACGATCGCACTGATCGGCGGACTTGCCCTCATCTCGTTGGCGCTCATCTTTCTTGCCGCCGCCGTCATCCGCATCGGACACATTGCCATGGGAGAGGGGGACGAGGTCAGTTTTGGCGAAGCGGCGTGGATGAGCCTGATGCGCACGCTCGACGCCGGCACGATGGGCGGCGACGAAGGCTCCGGCTTCCGCTTCATCATGTTGATCGTCACCATCGGCGGCATCTTCATCGTCTCCACCCTCATCGGCATTCTCAGCAACGGATTGGAAAGCCGCATCGAACAACTCCGCAAAGGACGCTCCCTCGTCCTTGAAAACGACCACACCCTCATCCTCGGCTGGACGCCGCAGATCTTCACGGTCATCGAGGAACTCGTGATCGCGAATCAAAACCGCAGCAGCGGCGCGGTCATCGTCATTTTGGCGGATCAGGACAAGGTCGAGATGGAAGATGCGATCAAGGAACGCATCCCAAACCCGAAGAATACCCGCATCATCTGCCGCTCTGGAAATCCCATCGACCTGAACGATCTCGAGATCGTCAGCCCGCACACCGCCCGCTCGATCATCATCCTTGCCGAAGGCGGCGACCCCGATACGCACGTCATCAAATCGGTGCTGGCGCTCACCAACAATCCAAACCGGCGGAGCGAACCGTATCACATCGTCACCCAATTGCTCGACCAAAAGAACATGGACGTCATCGAAATGCTCGCCGAAAACGACATTGTTCAGCCGATCCTTTCCACCGATGTCATCGCGCGTGTTGTAGCACAGACCTCACGTCAAAGCGGTCTGTCCATCGTCTACACCGAGTTGATGAACTTCGAGGGCGACGAGATCTACTTTGCGCAGGAACCCAACCTCTCCGGGAAAACCTACGGCGAGGCACTGCTTGCGTTCGAAACATCCACGCTGATGGGCATCCGCAAAGCGGACGGCACGGTGGAGATGAATCCGCCCATGGACACGCGCATCCAATCGGATGACCAGATCATTGCGATTGCCGAAGATGACGATAAGATCCATCTTTCCGGACTCTCCCGCATCCCGCTGGATGAGAACCTGATCCAGCCCAGTGAAAAACGATCCAAACCCAAACTCGAGCGGACTCTCATCCTCGGCTGGAACCGTTGCGGCGAGACCATCATCCGGCAGTTGGACCATTACGTGCCGAAAGGTTCGCAAATCACCGTCGTCTCGAACAGGAACGGCATCGCCGGGAAACTTTCTAGCGGAAGCGAACGTCTCATCAACCAAAAACTGACCGTGCTCGATGGCGACATCCGCGACCGCGTCCTGCTCGAAAAACTGGAAGCCACCGAGTACGACCACGTCATTGTGCTGGCATATAACGACCTCGATCCACAGGAAGCCGACGCCATCACACTGGTCACACTCCTGCATTTGCGCCACATCGCCGAACGCGACGAAACCCCGTTCTCCATCGTCAGCGAAATGCTCGACCTACGGAACCGCGAACTCGCCGAAGCCGCCAAAGTGGATGATTTCATTGTCAGCAACCATCTCATCAGTTTGATGCTCGCCCAACTCTCCGAGAACGCCGAACTGATGCACATCTTCCAGAACATCATCGACCCCGAAGGCGCGGAGATCTACCTGAAACCGATCGGCGATTACATCGCCACAGGACAGCCCGTCAATTTCTACACCGTCACCGAAGCCGCACGCAGACGCGGTGAAACCGCCATCGGTTACCGCGTGATGAGCGAAAGTCACAACGCGGAAAAAGCCTATGGCGTACATACCAACCCGAACAAATCCGAGCAGGTCATTTTCCGGCCTGAAGATAGATTGATCGTTATTGCAGAAGAGTAGCGTCCCGTCATTGCGAACGCAATGAAGCAGTCTCCACCCCATTTTGAGTCAACACCTCCCTCAATAACTTTGCATTCTCCGCCGCGCGTGGATGATCGCCGTGCAGGCAGAGCGTATCCATCCTGCCTGTTTTGACCAACTCCAAAGCATGTCGCGCCACATCTTCCGGTGACTCAATCAACGCGCCCGGTAAAGTGCGGGACATCAACGACCCGTCAGTGTTGTAGCCTCTATCAGGGAATCCCTCCGCCGCGACTCTCAGCCCCACCTCCCGCCCCGCCTCAATCGACTTTGAACCTGCCAGCCCGACCAGAATTAAATCCACGCTGATTCTTTTTACCGCCCGCGCAATCGCGTTTGCCAATTCAATATCCTTTGCGGCTTGGTTGTACAACGCCCCATGCGGTTTGACGTGGGTCAACGTCACACCTTCTTCTTTGGCAATTGCCGCCAAAATCTGAATCTGCTCAAAGACCA